>CAYXGR010000004.1:0-28407 GCA_964464525.1 uncultured Planctomycetaceae bacterium | reverse complement strand
ACTGTCAAGACACGATCCCCAAGGATCGTGGCTTGGCAGTGGCGAGCCAACTCATACTCCACCACCCACGCATACAAGCCCAAATAGGGGGTCGGCTTCAGCCGACCGGCGTTTGCCACCGACTTCAGTCGGTGGTCCCCACCCCTGAAAACTCCCCCCAGCCGGTTTTATCAATTAGCACCCCCGAGTCATCGAGCCGCCGAAGGAACCGCGAGCAAGCATGGAGGATGTAACTGGCAACTGGTAACTCGAAACTGGAAACCCAAAAATGAACCCGACCAATCCCCAACATCTCGAAGTTTCATTACCAGACCCCATCGCCAAGTCGCCCGTTTTCTCATCTATTCTCACTTTTTCCCACTCCCGAAAAAGTGGACATTTCCAACCTAAACTAATACTCACAAACGACTAAGGATCGCACGATACCCCCATCGAAGGGAATAATCGTGAGAATCAACCACAAATCCGCCATCTTCCTGGAGCGTCTCGCCGACCTCCGGGGCTGCCTCGGTCTTGCCCGATCTCACGGCAGGGTTAAGGTTCACCCACGTGAACCCGCACGAACCTGAATCCATGACCCAACATCCCCGCCCAGCCAGCCGGATCTTCATCAGCGTTGCCGAGCAGAGCGCCGACGAGCATGCCGCCGCGCTGATTCGGGCATTCCAAAGGCGACAACCCGACGTCTTGTTTCACGGATTTGCCGGGCCGGCCATGCGGTCGGCGGGTTGCCGATGCCGATTCGACATGACGGCGAATGCCGCGATGGGGTTGTCGGCGGTTCGGCGCGTGCCCGAGGGTTTCCGACTCCTACGGCGCCTGAAACGGGACGTGAAAACCTGGTCATTGGACGCCGCCGTCTTGGTGGACTCGCCGGCATTCAACCTGCCGATTGCGAAGATTTTTCGAGATCGGGGAATCCCCGTGCTCTACTACATCGCCCCGCAGAGCTGGGCCTGGGGTTGGCGTGCATGGCGCAATCGAAGGCTGCGTCAGAGAGTCGATCGACTGGCCTGCCTGTGGCCCTTCGAAGAGACCTACTTTCGAGAAGCCGGCATCACCGCCACCTATGTCGGCCACCCCACAATAGATCGATTACTCGACGCCGAAATCGATGAGAAACACGTTCGCCGTCTTCACGCCGACGCCTTGAATGTCATCACCCTCCTGCCCGGATCGAGGAGCCACGTGGTCGACGAGGTGCTGCCCGGCCAGATCGAAGTCGCCGCTGCCCTGGCAAAACGATTTCCCCGGACTCGATTTCTGATCGTTGCCGCCAACGAAGATACCCGGAATCAAATCGAAGCATTTCTACGATTGCACCCGTTGAGGGCATGGCTATGGAGGTACGATCTCTCAATCCTCTCCGGTCCCGACGATCGCGCCGCCGCGATTCAGGCATCTGACCTTGCTCTCGTCGCATCGGGCACCGTCACGCTCGAAGTCGCCTATCACGGCACGCCGATGATCGTAATGTACAATACAGGTCGCTGGCCCTACCTGCTGTTCGGCCGATGGCTCATCACCACCCCGCACCTGTCGATCCCCAACATCCTGGCGGGTCGGAAGATCGTTCCCGAGTTCATGCCCTACTATCGAAGCACGGCACCCATCATCGATCAGGCCGTTGCGTGGCTTTCCGATCGCGAAGCCTTGGCCCGCGTGGGAGAGAATCTGCGCGAAACGATTCGCCCGATCCTCAAACCCGGTGCCGCCGAAAACGCGGCCGACGAACTCGCGACGCTTCTGTCGCACAGGTAGTCTTAATAGGAGGTCTTAATGGGAAGTTTTAATGGAGTGCCCACAGAATCATCGAAAGTGATGACTCATCCCACCGGAACCGCGCCCATGGCGCTTTCGATGACCTGTACGGCCTGGGAAACCTCAAACGGCTTTTGAAGAATTGCGTCGTAGCCCTGCTGCTTGAGGCCGACCTCCTCGCCCTCCCGCAACGGCTGTGTCATGGCGATCACCTTGCAGAAGCCCATGTCCGGAACATTGCGGATGCCGCGAAGGGAATCTCGTCCGTTGAAACCATGCAGGCTGATGTCAACAAGAAGAACGTGCGGTTTTTCGGCCTCGGCCGCCGCGCCCGCCTCGAACGCGGTTCCAACCACCTGCACATCGTAGCCGGCCTCCTTCGCAAGCGCCTTCGAGAGTAACTCCGCCATGTCATGATCCCGCTCCACCACGAGCACGCGCGTCACACCCGTGTCGAGACCGTTGATCGGAATACCGTGTGCCCGCATGAATCGGACAAGCTGTTGCATCGGAATCCGCCGGTCTTTGCTGCCCGGAATGCGATAGCCCCGGAGCTTGCCGCTGTCAAACCACTTGGAGACGGTTCGCGGCGCGACATTGCAGATCTTCGCAACTTCGCCGGTTGTCAATACATCTTTAGGGCGGCGCATGATACGATCCTGTAGGACGATCCGATCCTCGAATCAATCTTGCCGAGGATCACGAGTCGCCGCCTTGTGCCTGAACACACACAAACATCGCGGCTTCAACCTCGATTGGAGTATACGTGCGACGACATCCACAACCCCTTGTGGCGGTGCGTCGCACGCACATGATCTGTCCTCTTTGATCGGCTCGCTCGGGCAAGACGTGAGGAAAATCATCCGAACTGGCACAGAGGGTACAAACCGACCACCGGTTGCACCCGATAACCCATTCGGCGATGGTTCGAGCGGTGGGAAAAGGAGAGGATCGCTCGAAGGCATCCACGACACCCGATCCACGCTTTGCTCCATAAGATATATAGGAGTGTCAACAGCCTCTGGCAAGTCAATTTCAGACCGGCGTTAATCTATCTCTTCATACGCCTCGCCCGCCGCCAACACATTGGTCACCGCCTTCGACGAACGCAGAGATTCAAAGCTGAGCCACAATCCCAGTGCAGTCAGCAGGCAGGCAATCACCGTGCGCGCCGGCCATGCGAAACCCTGATGCCCGATGGAGACCGTCTCCGACGCACCATCCAATTCGAGACGCATTTTCCCCGTCCCCATCGCCCATCGGGCGTATCCCAGCGCTCCCCCGGGTGGGTGATCAGCGGCGAGCCGTTCACGGAAGCGGCGGGCAGCGGCCTCGCCGATTCCGTCAGGAGACTCCCCTTTGCGCATGGCGGTATTCCTCAGCCTGGCGAACTTCGGCGGATCGCCGATCGTGCTCGAGATATACCAGAATTCCCATCCCACCATGACAAACGTGCTCAAGACTGCGAGCAGGAACACCCCCGCCAGGACGCGTTTCCAAGACAGCGGTCGGGCGCGTCTGGCCACGCGAAACGACACCCCGCCGGCTATCAGACCGGCCACCAGAAACCCGAAGAGGCCGCAATAGAAGGGAAGCCAGATGAGGACGGCCATCACCCCGTCGAGCCCGACCAGCAGGACAAAAGCAATCGCCAGGGCACTCCACCACGCGGACGGATTCGAGTTAATGGGATCGGGTGAAGGGGGAGAATCAGATTGAATTATCGATTGCCTGGCGATCATACCGAAGGGTAACCATAGAAGCGCGGCGCTTCCCGATCAAGTTGAGTGGACCTGCGGGCTATTCGGGAGGTCCATGACAGTTCCCGCGAACCCAATGTAGCAAACCCGACGTAGGATGGGTCATCAGGACCCATCTGTTGATCATGCGGATCAGCGAACTTGAACCGTGATTTCACACACAGTGCGCATTCAATCCGAGCCCCGAGCGCAAGTGAGTGGGTCGATGATCAATGGCCTCCTCCAGGAAGAACCCCACATTGACGCGCCGGACCTCAAAATATAACCCGCGTAGAGTGTCATGCACCCCCATACGGGCGGCTGACGATCTGACGGTTGTAGGCGGCAATGATGTCACCACGGCTGAGAGTTTCGACGATTTTTCGCTCGTCGTCTTCCTCAACAACGACGAGTTCGCTTTGCTGGGTTTGGGCCAGGTTGTTCACCGCTGCAAGCAGAGAGTCTCCAGGTTTGACCGAGGTGGCGGGGCGTTCGATATCGCGCGCGATGATCAGATCCGTCAGGGCCGTCTCGGTGATAATCCGCCGAATGTCGCCGGCGTCGATCACACCGGTGAGGTTTTCTTGCGCGTCGACGATCGGAAAACACGCCTGGGACGAGGCGGTATAACGATTCATCAGTTCGCGGAATCCCAAGTCTCGCGGCACCACGACCAGCACGCGCGGCATTTTGCGCTCGATCGCCTCGCCGACGGTGATGCGTCGGAGGAGGGCACTGGCCATGTTTCCCATTTTACTGGGAGCGTCCAGACGGGTGAGCAACTGCTTCTCGTACAAGGTGAAACTTCGACACAGGACGTACGATATGATACAGACGAGCATGGATGGCACCAGCAGGTGATAATTCCCGGTCATCTCGCTGACCATGATAATCGTGGAGATAGGTGTATTGGCCGCGCCTGCGAAAAATCCTGCCATGCCCACCAGCACGAAGGCGCCGGGTTGGATACCCATGCCCGGAAGCAGACCCTGACAGATAAGGCCGGTCGCACCGCCCAGCGCGCCGCCGATCACGACGGCAGGGCCGAAGACACCTCCGCTTCCACCGCTTCCGATCGAAAAGGCCGTCGTTCCCATCTTGGCGAAGGCGATCAGGATCAACAAACAGGCGGACACACTCATATATCCAAGCCCATCCGGCATGAAGTCATGCAGACGACCGGCGGAAGGAAGCGCCATGATGTTTGGGAGTGAACCGGCATCAAGATTGAAGCAGGCCTGAATCACACCATAACCGGCGCCGAGCGCTTCGGGGATACAAAAGCCGATCAGACCGACGACGACGCCCCCGAGGGCCGGTTTGAAATGAAGTGGGATGGAGGGCATGCGATCAAAAAACAAGTTCCGAACCCCGTAGAACATGCGAACAAACAGCATGGCCCCCAGCGCCGAGATCACGCCGAGAATCAGGTAGGGCAAGAGCATGCTGACCTGATTGAATTCATAATCCGGCGTCATGAAGAGGGGATGGAACCCGAAGATCGCGCCGAAGACGCTGTAGGAAACGATCGAAGTCACGAAAGCGGGAACGAACACTTCGTGTTCCAGATCCGGTCCGCGGTAGAGAACCTCCGCGGCAAACAAGGCTCCCGCGAGGGGTGCGTGAAAGATGGCGCCGATCCCGGCCGACATGCCCGCGGCCATAAGGATGCGTCGTTCGTCGGGTGGAACTTTGAACCATCGACCCAACATGGATCCGAAACCGGAGGCAATCTGGGCGATCGGTCCCTCGCGGCCGCCAGAACCGCCCGTTCCAATCGTGATCATGGAGGTGATTGCCTTAATGAAGGGAACCCGACCACGAATCGCGCCATCCTTGAAATGGTAGGCGTCGATCGCGGCATCGGTACCGTGCCCCTCGGTTTCCGGGGCAAATGTAAACGTGATCCATCCACTGAGCAGGCCGCCCACAATCGGTATAATCAGGAGCATCCAGCGAACGATTCCATGAGCGTCGAACAGGGAACCGAAGTGGAGAAACGACAAGGGTTCTTCGTAGCCCGCATGGCCGGGGGTATAGTTCGTAAGATACCCCATGAAGAACGCCGTTCCGCCTTCCAGCATGGTAAAGAAAAGGGCGGCCCCGAGTCCCGCGACCAATCCCACAATCAGGCAGAGCGAAAGAAGCCGCGTCAGATTCTGAATATCACCATGGGTTGAGAGGCGGCCGCTTTTCGATGCGATCATGAGAGGATCCGATACCTGCGTGGACTGACCATCACAAAGGCGATGAGTTTACACGGTGGATGGGAGACGTGTCACCAATTTCGCCGAATATCAAACCGGCGTTCATACCCCGGCAGCGGCCGTAACGGCATCGGAAGCGACGACCTGTTCGTGGGGTAATTTTTCTTCGCCAAATCGAACGAGTCGGGCGGAGTTGAAGACCACCACCACGCTTGAGGCGAAGTGAAGGACCGCGGCAAAGGTCGGGTGGATGACATCGAAGGCCCCAAGACAGATCACAGTTACAACGAACAGGACTCCGAAGACCAGGTTCTGCACAACCACCCGGCGGGTGGCTCGGCTGAGGCGAACGAGGAAGGGGATGAGCGTCAGATCGTTGTTGAGCAGGGCGATCGAGGCGGACTTGATCGCGACATCGCTGCCGGCGGCGCCCATGGCCAGGCCGAGATCGCCCGCCGCAAGTGCCGGGGCGTCGTTCACCCCGTCGCCGACGACCATCACCCGATGGCCCTGCGCCTGCATCTGTTCGACCAGCGCCAGCTTCTCCTGGGGCAAACAGTCCGCCGTGAATTCGGTGCAGGCCATTTCGGCAGCGACGCGCCTGGCGACCGCCGGTCGATCGCCGGTCAGCATGGCCACGCGGCGGACTCCGACCTCGCGCAGAGACTCGACGGCCTCCCGTGCGACGGAGCGCGTTCGATCCTCCAGACCCACCAGGCCCAGAACGCTGTCGCCCCGGGCGACGTAGAGCTGGCTCATCCCCTCGGTCTTCTTACTCGCGTCCTCGAGTGCAGACGTGGCAACACCGTGTTCTTTGAGGAAGGTGTCCCGGCCGACCAGAATCCGTTCGCCGTCCAGTTGAGCGATGATCCCCTTTCCGGGCACTTCCTCGAAACCGGTCGGTCTTTGCAGGGAAACGTTTGCCTCTGTCGCCACATCGACCAGCGCACGGGCCGCCGGGTGGTTGCTCGATTGCTCCGCCGACGAGGCGATCCGAAGAAGTTCGGCGCCGTCCCCACCCTCGACGGGAATCAATCGCGTGACCGAGAGCACACCGGTCGTGAGGGTGCCGGTCTTGTCAAAGATAACGGCCGTCAGTCGACCGGCGCTTTCGAGGTGGGAGACGTCCTTGATGAGGATGCCCAGACGGGCGGCACAACTCAGCCCCGCCACCATCGCGGTGGGGGTAGCCATGATCAGGGCGCAAGGGCAACTGGCAACCAGCATGGCGATCGCCCGCTGAATGCCCGTGTCGTCGCGGGTAAAGAAGAGAACCAGCCCGGCGAGCATCAAGACAACGGGTGTGTACCAGACCACGTAGCGATCGATCAGACGCATGATGGGGATGCGGGTTCGCTCGGCCTTGAGGATCAGATCCTGAACCTGACCGAGGGTGGTATCGCCGCCGACCTTGGTGACTTCAATCTCCAGCGCGCCAGTCAGATTGGTCGTCCCGCCGAAGACCAGGGCCCCTGTGGACTTATCCACCGGGAGTGATTCTCCCGTGACGTTCGCCTGGTTGACCGTGGATTCGCCGTGGACGACGCGACCATCGGCGGGAATGTTGTCGCCGGGGCGGACGCGAACAACCTGGCCTTCTCTCAGCGAGGTTACTTCGACCTCCCGTTCTCCGTCATCGGTGACCAGCCGGGCGATTTTGGGCGTGAGCTTGATGAGTTCTTCGATACTGGCACGGGCGCCGATCGCGGTTCGGGATTCCACCAGCTCGGAGAGAAGCAGGAAAAATGCGATGATGCCGGCAGCACGGTAGTCATGGGTCGCAAAGGCAGCCACGATGGCCAGGGCCACCAGTTCGTCCATGTGCATGTGGCCGGTGATCAGGTTCTTAACGGCATGCCAGATGATTCGAACCGCCAGCAGCAGGGCGCCGAGGGAGGCTGCGAGATCCATGTGAAATCGATATAGGTAGTCGATCGGCTCGACGCTGAAACCGAAAACCCCGCCGAATAACCGGCTGAGCCATCCACCCACACCAAGCAGGGTGATCTCTTCGAAGCATTGAACGAAATAGCTCGTGGCCACCAACAACCCACCGAGCAGCGTGACAAAGAGCCAGAAATTGGCCGCGCGGGTGGCTACAGCGGCCTCGCCGGCGGCGTGCTCGTGGAAATGGTCCGCAGCACCGTGTGGATGCTGATGAGCGTGATGTTCCGCCTCCGCTTGCCTAACACCTATGATCTGATGGGCCATAATTTTTTTCCGTCGTCGAGCCTGTGTCGGTTATGCCCTGGATCGGTCCGCGAAGTGGATCCTGCCGGAGCAGTTCATGATTATCCGCCCCGGCCGGCCGTGAGTTTCTACGGTCGCCGGCGATGCCCGGTTCGGCGGGCAACGGAATCCACGGAAACCAGCCATCCTAGCCCACTTCCCGGGTCTCGAACAGGGACATGGCCATCAACAGGGCCGCCAACACATACAAAAGCGTATAACTGCCGACCGAGGCCATATAGTTCAAGGGGATCGTGCGACCCTCCATGAGCGCATCGACCATCCAAAAGCACTGGATGTTGGGAACCGAATGATAGAGTATCGACGCCCACATCTGACCCGCGTCCGATAGCGGCTTGAGTACCTGGTCGGATGCCAAGCCCACGATGACCACCAGGATATTGATCAAAAAAGTCGGCACTACACCAAGTCGTGTCGAACAGGCCACGGCGATGCTCGTGAGGAGCGCAATCGCGAATAGGATCAGAACCGATGCCTTAAGTACCTCGAATGTCTCCAATTCCCGCGTGTCCTTGGCCAGATAAGTGACGATCTTCCGCCAATTGACATCATCCACCAGGCCCAGGAGGTATTGCCGGTCTTCCTCGGTTATGGGTCCCTGCCAGAAAGAGCGGACGAGTTTTCCCGAATGGCCCTGGATCCGCTGATTCCCTTCGTCCGGACGAAAATCGACGATCCCCCGGAGACTGTCGGCGGAAACCGCCTCGGCCGGCAAGGAGGCGATATCCTGCGTCGTCTCATAGGATTGAAATCCAAAATCCCGATCGACCACCAGCAAAATCAGGGTGCTCAGGGTCATCAAGGGCACGGCGAGGAATATCAGTGTGGGCAGAAAGCGTCGTTCATAGACGTAATTCAGCATCACGGCGACGCCGGCGGCAAGCAGCATCATGCCGGGGCCCAGCAGCAGGACGGTGATATCGGACTTCTCCGCCGCGCTCTGGAGTACACCGTGGCGCATGGCCATAAAAAACGCGATGGAGGCGAGATATTGGGCCGTCAAGAGGCCTCCCATCACTCCAGTGTACTTGCCGAGGATGAACATTGTCCGGCTCACCGGCTTGGAGGTCACGGTCAGGACCGTCTTATCTTCTATCTCGCGATCCAACACGCTGGACGCCGCGAAACAAGCCAGGAACAACCCCTGCATCAGGAGCGTAGACAACCCGACGTCCCGAAGCATTTTGTTATCGTCGTCGAGCGTGAAGCCGGTCATGGCCGGCGCCAGGGCGAGACCGCCGAGGGTGACGATCACGATGATCCCGAAGACCGGCTGACGGACGACTTGGAGGTAGGTGTTTTTTGAGATGGCGACAAACTGGTTCATCGGTGGATAATCACGACCCGGCGGCGGATTTATGGGACACCTTCGGACATTCGTACATCCGAACGGCGGACGACGGCACCGTACCCGTTGGGGTGGACGCAGGCAAGAGTCTCCAGGCAAGACTCTAGGGATCATAGAAACCTTGAGATCCTGTCAGGATATACGAACCGATACGGTTTTCAGTTTTGAGAAAACATCGAATCGTTGAAATTTTCTCCGTACGTTTGGGGTGGTCTGTTACCCGCTCACTTGCGCTCGATGTTGGGTGGCAATCCGTACAACGGATCCTGCGTGGGAATAAAACCTGGCGATCCAGGACTTCACGATTATCACTTGAGATTGCCAAGGAGTGAGCAGGAAGGTCGAATTCGGATTCATTCGCGCCCTTGGCACGCGGGATAGGAAACCTACAATGGCCGGTTTCGGCGTGATGCGGTCTGAGATTCGTTCCTGATGATGTCCGTCCCTTCATGGTGCCGCCATATTGCGAAGGATCCACACGGATCAATCGAACAGGCAATGGTTTAGCAACGATATGAACACATCCACCTCATCCGTTAGAGAGACCGATCGACGCGGTGAATTCGTCGCGCTGTTCGGCATGGTGATCAGCCTGGCGGGTGCACTGCTTTTGGGCTGGCTGGGCATTTGGAGCGAGAACACCAGCACGGCCGTCTGGGGTGCCGCCTTTCAGATGTTCGGCGGGATCGGTATCTGGATCCTCTGCTATATCCAACTGCATCAGCGACGGCTCCTTGCGGAAGAACAACTCGAGGTCACGGAACTTGAGCGGCTTCGCCGCGAAAAGCTCGGCGGAGCCCAGACCATTTTCGAGGAAGAGGATCTCGACCGGATGGATACCCTCTCCATGGGCCGTCGTCTTCGATCCATCGAGCGTTTTCTGATTCCGATGATCGCCCTGGCGGTTGCGGTTGTTCATCTTATCGCTGGTATATCCCTCTTCCCGTGGGCCTTGCAGTTCCCGCCTCTCAAGAGTGCCGCCGACATCAATCTGGTCGTCAACGCCGAGATCATTCTCTTTTTCACCGGCGGCATTGCCTTCGTCACATTCATGGTCTCCCGCTATGCCCTCGGTCTGAGCCGGCTCCGTCAGTGGAACGCTCTGCGGGCCGGCGGGAACTTCCTCTTCGGCGCCAGCGCTGTCTGTCTTGCGATTTCCATCGCGCTGCTTTGCGAGATCAGCGGACTTCGTTCGGCCGAGGCCTGGCTCGGCAAGGGGATCGGGCTGCTTCTGATCTTTCTCGCGGTCGAGACTGTTGCGAATTTTATCCTCGATTTTTACCGACCTCGGGTTCCCGACGCATTGCACCGGCCCTTCTACGACAGCCGGTTTCTCGGGATGTTCAGTGAGCCGGGCGGTATCCTCCGAAAGTTCGCTCACGCGATCGACTACCAATTTGGCTTCAAAGTCTCCGAGACTTGGTTCTACAAGCTGCTGGGCCGGGCAATCCTGCCACTGTTGGGTGTGCAGATTCTTGTGTTTCTCGCCCTCACGTGCATCGTCGTCGTTCCGCCCGGACATCAGGCAGTAATCGATCGCTGGGGCCGGCCGATGGAGGTGACTGCCAAGCCCGGCGTCCATCTGATGTATCCCTGGCCGATCGATCGCGCCCGTGTGATTCCCGTTGAACGGGTTCAGCGGATGGTTCTCGGGCATGGCAGCAGTAGGGATGAGGCCGAGCACCACGACAATGAGATCATGGAGGACCAGCCTCCGATCCTCTGGACCAAGAAGCACGTCGAAAAGGAATACCGCTTGCTCGTCGCCGATCGAAAGGCATCGGCCGATGCGAAGGTTCCGGTGAACCTATTGAGCGTTTCGATGCCGGTTCAATGGCGGGTCAAACACACGCGGGATGCCGATGTGATCCGTTACGACGCACAATCGCAGGATGTGGCCGACATCATCGAGTCGATGGCCTATCGCGAGTTGACGCGCTACGCAGCCGCAGCGGACATCACGGACTTGTTGGGCGAGGGGGGCGTCGAGGCGGCGGCTAGGATTCACAATGCCCTGCAGACCGCCTGCGATCGAGCCGGGTCCGATGGAGGTGGGCTGGGGGTCGAGATCGTTTATGTCGGCATCGGCGGGGTGCATCCGCCACCGGACGAAGATGTTGCTCAAACCTATCAAGATGTCGTCAGTGCAATCGAAAAGAAAGATGCCGCCATCAAACAAGCGGACGGCGATGCGGCGATGGCTCGTATCTCAAGCGGTGGCGTGGATTGGCGACAACTCCATCAGGCGATCATGGAGGAGGACCATGCCCGGGAGGCCGACGCAGCCGATCTTGCCGAAATGACGGCCCGTGTCGAGCGCCTTCTTCTCGCAGAATCCGGAGGACAAGCCCGAGTGATCACCGCCCAAGCCGTCAAGCATGCATATTCGCGTCTATTCTCAGAGAAATCGAAGGCCGAACGCTACGCGATTCAACTCGCGGCCTATGACGTGGGACAGTCGTCCTACCTGTTGCGTGTGTATCTTCGAACGATTGAAGAATCGCTACGGCACGTACGCAAATATGTTATCGCATTGGATGATCCCAGTAAGGTGTTATACCTGTATGACCTGAGTGCGCCGGTGGCGATGGATCTTCTGGGCGCCGAGATTCGGGCCATGGACGAGAAAAATGAAAAACGATGAGTTTCAGGCAGGGGTGCCCTCCCGCCTGGGCGACTACGGAGGGACGCCCCGTTTGAGGAAGAAATCTGTTTAGAGTTCATCCAATAATCCGTGTCGCAGACTTGAAGAATGCGACACACGCACCGGTTGGAAACCGGCGCCACAGGACTTTCGGATGCACTCGAAATGGTTCAATGTGTGACTGAGCACGCGAGATCCACTGATTGGATCAAAACGATTATAAGGACGAAAGCCCTATGTCCAGAAATATTCCAACCTTGATCGCTGCCGTCGTGGTAATCGCGATCATCGCCTTCATGATGTTTGCCTATCAGGTGCGCTTCACCGAAACTGCGGTCGTCACACGGCTCGACACGATTCGCGAAAACACCGAGTTGTCCGAGCCAGGCCTCCATTTCAAGCTGCCGTGGCCGATTGATCGTGTGCATCGTTTTGATACACGTCTGAGATCTTTCGAGACCGAATTCCGCCAGGCGGCAACCCAGGATCAGAAGACCATTATCCTGACGGCCTTCGCGACGTGGCGGATCGCCGACGGCAAAAAATTTCTGCGAGCGGTCGGGCGCGAAGACACTGCCGACACCAAGATCCGCGATCTGCTTGCGAATCAGGTTCAGCTTGTTTTGCGGACACATCCTTTGGATGAACTGGTCAATACCGATGTCAATAAAATCAAGCTCGATACAATTGAACAGGAATTTCTCTACGGGCTACCCGATGCATCGGCCGCCGCAGCGTCAGGGGAGAAGGGCGAATCCTCGACGGAGGCAGCGATGATGGGTATCAAGCGGCCCGCCTTGGATAAATACGGCGTCGAAATCGTCAGTGTCGGAATCAAGCGTCTCGGGCTTCCCGAGTCGGTCACCAAGGACGTCTTCACCCGGATGAAGGAGGATCGGAAGAAGGCGATCAAGCAATACCAGGCCGAAGGGATGGCGGAGGCGACGAAGATCACCGTCAACGCCGATGAAATTTCCCGGAAAATAATCGCTCGAGCCGAGGCCTTCGCCAAGACGTTGGAGGGCCAGGGGGACGCCGAGGCCGCGAAATACTATGAGATCTTCGCCCAAAACCAGAAACTGAGCCGTTTTCTCAAGGGGCTTGAATCATTGGAGGAGGTTTTTAAGTCGGGTCAGAGCACCGTCGTGCTCGATGCGAACAAGGTCTTTCCCTGGGATTTGCTGAAACAGAAGAATGACGATCCGGACGGATCCGTCCGATCAGATGTTCCCTCGGAACCCGAGGAAGATCGGGCGCTGGCAGGAGTGAAGCCGGCGGATGCGAAAGGCGAGGAGTAATCGACCATGCCCGACGGCTCGAATGATGTTCCTCACGATCCCGCACCCGTTCACGATGACGGGATGGATGGCGCAATGAATCATACTGGCTCAAGTGCCGATCGATTACCCCCGGGCGAAGAATTTGATCCGGCGACCGCCTCCCTGGCCGACGCCCTGCGGAAGAGTTTCCGCGTGTTGAAGGTAATGATGTTCGTCCTGGTCGTCCTGTATCTCGTGAGCGGCCTGTTCAGCGTCAAGTCCGACGAGCGAGGCATCCGCTATCGCTTCGGGGAAATTGTCGGCCGAGGCACCCCCTACGAGGTTCTGGATTCGGGCTGGAAATGGTCCTGGCCGTTCCCGATCGAACGTTGGGAGACGATTTCAATCAAAGAGCGGGAACTCCCCGTTGAGTTCATGCTTCAGTTAAGTGATGACGAGAAGGCAACCGGCAAGATTACCCTGAAGCTTCGCCCGCTCTCACCGGAACGCGACGACTATCTGGTGACGGGGGATGCGAATATCCTTCACGCCAAACTCATCATCAAGTACCAGATCACCAACGTGGTCGACTATGTGACAAACGTCTATCCGATGCCGAATCCTCGGGCGACTGTACACTCGAAGGCATTTGCTCATTATCCCGAATACACCCTTATACGGAACCTGGCGCGGGACGCGATGATCGAGACGGCGGCTCACCAGGCGGCGCTCGATATCCGCGGCAGCAGGCAGGACGTCTTCATGCTGTCGGTCGCTCGAGGACTGAATCGAAAGCTTCAGGCCCTGGCGGACCGGGGCACGCCTCTCGGCATTTCCGTCGATGAGAACACCGGTATCATCGCGCCGAAGATGGCCGGACAGTTGGAGGCGATCATGCCACCGCGCCAGACACAGGAGGTGTTCGACCAGGTTTTCGCCGCGGAAACGGGCAAGTCCGGGGCGATCATCAAGGCGAAATCCTACGCGGAGGCGTTGTTGGTCAACACCGCTGGTCCGAATCATGGGCAGATCGCAGCGGCGATCGATACGGAGTACGACCTGTTGCGAAAAATCTCTCGATTGGAAAATGCGTTGCAGACCGAAAAAGACAAAGAGAAACTGGTATCTCTGCGCGTCACTCTGGGCCACCGGCGAGAGGAAGTCGAATCGCTACTGATGAACGCCACGGGCGCAATTCGGGGAACGATTCGCAACGCGGAGTCGCGTCGAGATGAGATCGTGAAGGAGGCGACGGGGGATTATAACCAGTTCATGGCGGTCCGGGACGAGTCGCTTCGGAATCCGGAGATTTTTTATTCTCGTCTTCTGAATGAGACCCGCGCCCGTGTCCTGGCGGGAGAGGATGTGACCAAGATTCTGGTGCCTAGGGACAGCAAGGAAATCCGACTGACCATCAAGCGGGAGGGGAAGTCCGCGACTCAGGAGGAAGACAAAAAGGATAAGTCGTTTGATTTGACACCGCCCGAGATCGTGAAACCCTTTGTGCATTAACCCAGGGGAACGATCCGCACAACTGATTCTACGTCAACTGTAGTTACGTGTGTTAAGTTTCTAGTGTTCGCACCGGTTATAAATCGGTGCCACTATGCCCTCTGGTCGTGATCGATTCCATGAATGTTGTCGAATGTATTTCTTTGACTAAGCTGTTCCAGGATTTCTGGGGACGGGACAAGGTGCGCGCGGTGGATGGACTGGATCTCGAGATCCATCCGGGCGAGGTATTCGGACTGCTCGGTCCGAACGGGTCCGGCAAGTCCACGACAATCAAGATGTTGCTCGGTCTGCTTTATCCGACGTCGGGCGCGGCGCGCGTGTTTGGGAAGCCACCAACGGACACCGCCATCAAAGCCCGGATCGGATTCATGCCGGAGGAGTCCTACCTTTACCGTTACCTGAACGCCTACGAGACACTCGATTACTATGGTCGTCTCTTCAGGCTCGATCGACACGAACGCCAGCGCCGGACCGAACAGCTCATCGAGATGATCGGCCTGAAGCGGGCGGGTCGGCGACCGGTCGGCACCTACTCGAAGGGGATGGCCCGGCGCATCGGGCTGGCGCAGGCCCTGATGAATGATCCGGATTTGCTGATTCTCGACGAGCCGACAACGGGCCTCGATCCGATCGGCACACGGCAGATCAAGGATGTGATTCGAATCCTGGGACAGCGTGGGAAAACCGTGATGCTGTGCAGCCACCTGCTCGCCGACGTGGAAGATGTGTGCGATCGCGTCGCCATCATGTACGGCGGAAAGCGGCGGGCCCTCGGATCGGTCGGCGAGTTGCTCACGCGTCAGGACACGACACAGATCACCACCCGTGGACTGAGCGCGGAAACGGTCGAGACTGTTCGTAAAATTATCGTGAAGGCCGGCTGTGATGAGGTGATCGTCGATCATCCGACGGATCGACTGGAAGACATGTTTCTTCGCGTGGTGAGCCAGGCGCAACGTGAGAAGCTGGAAACCAGCGGGGCGGAGTCTACCGCGGGCGTGTCGGAGTTTCTGGGAGGCGGGCAAGGCGAATCCGGTGGAGTCAATCTCGTGGAATCTCTCGTCGAGGCGGGGAAGGTATCCGAACCGAAAGCACAGGCCGACCCGATTTCGGGACCCATCGAGACGCAGGCTGCGCCCAAGCGGGATCTTCTCGATAAGCTCACATCGGAAACTGGCGTATCAATGAGCGATGAAGAAACGATCAAGGCGGATGATCCTGTCGAGTCGTCGCCCGCTTCGCGGGAGCCTGACCAGGGCGTTCTCGATCGGTTATTGAAATCCGAATCGAAATCCTCCGGAACCGACTCATCGGAAAGCGATCGCTAGCAGACTGTGGCCGCACTGCGGCACCGGTTTCCAACCGGTCCGAATGTTCGTAACTCGCAGCATTATACAACCATCACGGAACCCGCGTGGACATCAACACTTTTTCCATGATCATGATCGGCCTTGGGGCCGTCTTTTTCCTGGTCCTTCTGGGTTACGTGATCAAGCGCGCCTTTGATCGTCAGACTGGGGAGATCGGCGGCTGGCAATTCAGCGGCGCCGGTCGGACGATTACCGCCATCGCGCGGACAACGCTCGCCGAGGGGATCCGCGCAAAGATCGCCTCCGGCTTTGCGTTGCTGATCCTCGTCGCTGTGCCGTTTTTCTGGCTGACCGCCGAAGGGGACGGGACGATCAAGGGCCGGGTCCAGATGTTCATGACCTACTCGCTGGGGTTTACCGGCTTCGCCCTTGCGTTGTTGACCATTCTCTTCGCATGTCGATCGCTCGCAAACGAAATCGAAAGCCGTCAAATCTACGGCATCGTTTCGAAGCCCGTGCCGCGCTGGCAGATTCTAGCGGGCAAGTGGTTCGGTGTGATGGCGCTGAATGTTGTGCTCCTGACGCTCGCCGGCATCGGCACCTACACGGGCACGCGGCTGATATTGCGGCAATTCAAGCAGGATCTGTCGGAGAAACTTGTCTCCCACGCCGGGTTCACGCCGCAGCAGGCCGATGAAGCCGTGGCCGCGCTGGATCGCATCCGGGGGATCGGAAAAACGGGCGCCGAGAGCCCCGTTGTCGACGCGATGATGGAGGCGACGGGGATTCCGCGTGGACAACTGGTCGAATCTCTGCTGCGCCTTCCGGAATCTTTCCGAGTCGATTTACGACGGTTCGACGAACTCCGCAGGCAGGTGCTCGTGGCTCGGTCGGTGGTGTCGCCGGAGTTGCCTGACTTTACCGAACAGATCGAAAAGCGTCTGGGGCAGTTGAGGCAGGAGGGAAACCTTCCGACGACGATGACGGAGCGGCGGATTCGGGAGGAGATCCGGAAGGAACTGGTGAGCGATTTCTGTACCGTGCCGCCGGGTTCGCTACCCCGGCAGTGGATCCTCAAGGGGCCGGCGCCCGATACGGATCGAGAAGTGATCACGAGCGTGCGTTACAAGATTCTCGTCGCGGCCACGCTTCCCAAGTATGTAGATCCGAATACCGGTGGAACGCTGGAATCGGAATCCCTTCTCTGTCGGTTCGGTGTGGGCGATCCGCAGACGGCCAATTTCTATGCGATTCAGGATGTCCCGACTATTCGCACATTTCGAGAATTCGAAGTCCCGATGGGGATCGATGTAGTGGAGAAGGATGGGACCATCCGCGTCGTCTTCGCCAACATCGACCCGCGCGGGGCCGATGCCGTGTTCGACTTTCCCGACGCCATTCAGATCCTCCGACAGGAAGGCACCTTCGAGAAGAACCTGTTTCAGACCTGCCTGGCGATCCTGGTGCCGCTGGCCTGTCTGGCATCATTCGGCGTCTGTGCCTCGACCTTTCTCGGCTTTCGCGTAGGCGTTCTAATCGTGATGTGTCTTTTCCTGATTTCGGCGGCGATGGGCTTCGTCCGGGAGGCGCTCGCGGCGACCGAGGAATACGCGCCCCCGAATCCCGGGTTGGCCTTTGAAATCAGAAGAACCACGGTCGACACCATTGACTGGATTCTGTCGGTCGGAGATATCGATCCGCTCGACAGTCTCATGGATGGGCGGGCCATTGGATGGCGGAGCCTGTGGACGATTTTCTGGAAGTTCGATCTGCTCAAGGGTGGGATCGTGATGCTGATCGCGGTGTTTGTGTTTCGCCGCCGGGAGCTGGCAGCGGTCGTTGTGTAAGTCAAGTGTTGGGCAGTGCCCAACCTGCTAGAGACTCAACATTTAATGCGTCCATCAACAAAAAAATGGGTTCTGGCCCTGCTCTCGCTCGCGGTTCTCTTCGCGGCGACGACTCGGATCGAGCCGCTGGCGGCCCAGCGAAAGGCGTATCAGCTTTCGCTTCCACCGCTACCTGACGAGATGGCCCCGTCGATGCTGTACACACCGATGTTGGCACTTGGCCGAGCGCCGCTGGTCGACATCCTCTGGATTCGAGCGACCAAGCTAAAAGAGGCGGGCCGCTACTTTGACGCCCTGCAACTCTCGCAACGCATCTGCGAATTGCAGCCCAAGTTTGCCGCCGTCTGGGCCTTTCAGGCCTGGAACATGTCCTACAACATCTCCGTTACGCTCAAGACCCCCGAAGAACGCTGGCGCTGGGTGCGGAATGGTTTCGAACTGTTGCGTGACAAAGGCATTCCCCTCAACCCGAACAATGCACAGCTCTACCGCGAACTCGCCTGGATCTTCTTCCACAAAGTCGGCGACTTCATGGACGACTGGCACTACTACTACAAGCTTCAGTTCGCACTGCTCAACGAGGACATCCTCGGCGAGCCGCCCGAGGGCTTCGTCGGGCCCGGGCGCGTTCGGGGCGACTACTACCGGAATTACGACTACCGGCCACTGGCGGAGGCGCCCACAACGATCGAGGAACTCCTCGGACAACCCGGCGTTTCGGAATTCGTCGAGCGTCTTAAAAAACCATTCGGCTTTGACGCAACCGAAAACGGCATCTTCCTCGGTCTGCTTTCCTCGGTACGTACGGGGAAGGTCGTCATTGCGAATACACCCGACTATGAACAGGAAGAACGTGAGGCAGCGCTGCTTGTGCTGATGCGCGATCCGGAGACAGCCGGAGCCCGCAAGGCATTGGAACATTTCTGGCGGGCGCGCCGACTGAAATCCGAGATGAAGCTGGATCCGGCCCGAATCGTCCGATTACAGGAGGGGCTGGGGGTCAGCCTGGACTATCGTCTGGCGGAGTCGCACGCGCTGTACTGGTCCAATCTCGGAATCGAGATGGGCACGGACAAGCGAGAGGTCGTGGATATCCACAAGCTGAACACCAACCGGATCGAGTTCTACTGTCTGCAAAAGATGTTCCATCGGGGCCGGATGGCGATGAGCCCGAATTCCGATCTCGGAGAGCCGCCCCTGTTGAACCCGGACATGCGTGTTGTGCCCATGTTGCGTGAGGCGTTTGAACGAGATTCAGCCAAGTATCTCGACTTCGAGCGAAAACCAGGCAAGGCCGTCTCCGAAAACTTCAGGACGGGGTATGTGGGCTTCATGCGCTCGGCGATCCTTCGTTTTCACGAACTGGGCCGCAACGACGAGGCGAAGGAGATGCTCGACACCCTGAGCAAGGCCTATCCCGATCCGATCTACAAAGGGGGTCTCGATGGATTTATCGCCCGGCAGATGGTTCCCGATCGAGAATTGAGCGATTACCGAAGCACGCGGGCCCGGATCGAGGCGCTGGTGGGTCGCGGTCTGGTCCGCTACGGCTATGACGAGGACGAAGAGGCCGTTCGCTACATCGCCCGTGCCAGTCAGTTGTATCACATGTACCAGAAGAACGCCGTCTCCGAGCGGCAGCAATTCCAGGATCGCTTCTCGGATATCGTCAGCGGTCTCACCCATCGAATCGTGGGCCAGATGTACCGCGGCACCTATGTACGCGTCTGCGGCAAGCTCGGCATCGAGCCATTACCCGAACGGGAACCAGACGAACCGAAATCCCCCGCCGGCTCCGACTGATTCACAAGTGTGCCACTGCTTCAAGCAGTGCGACAGGCCGAAACCGCGATCTCAATCGACAATCCAACCTCACCCGCCCCATTCCTGCTCCAGTTCATCCGCCATCCGCTTCAGTTCATCCCGTTTCTTTCCCTCGAAGGCACGGCAACCGACTTCGCAGAATTGTCCGCACAGCGAGGATTGATCCTCGTCCGTCATGACCTGGTCGCCCATGTTGAACAGGACGTTGTCCTCCTTGTGGATGTGGTTGGTCAACAGGTCCATGTAGCTGCGCGCGGCCGTGCGAAATTGCGCTTCGGCGCTCGCGTCTCCCGATTCGAATGCCTCCATCGCCTCTCCCATCTGGCGGGTGAAGGCTCGCGCCTGGGTGTGTTCGTAGAGCATGACACCGATCGGTCCGCCCTCATTGGGAATCCCACGCTGTTCGAGGACCGGAAAGAGCAGGGTTTCCTCTTTGGCATGATGACAGGCGTCGGCGAAAAGCCGGAAGAAGGTGACGCACTGCTTCAGGGGGGCGACTTCGAAGCCGTCTCCCCGCTCCGCACGGATGACCAGTGTCTCCAGGACGCGCAGCACGCGCAGGATGATCTGGTGTTCGTTCTTCAGGACGGTTGACGGTTTCTCCTCCGGATTCATAGTGCTCATGCTGTCTCCCTGATGGCGGTCATCCAATCATTCAAACCCTGTTACTGATTGTGCCTTCCGAACCCGGGTGGCATGGCCAAGCGAAGCCGGGTGGCATGGCCAAGCGAAGCGCGGCCATGGCGCCCCATCGCCGGCGAACGCGCATCATACCCCCGCATCGCGACGCGAGGTACCGATCGCGAATAGATTGATCCGCCGCATCCCCACGGTGTTGGTCACGAAGAGATAATAAGCTGCCTGGAAATCGTCCGGAACCAGGCGGGAGATGGATTCGGGAAGACTCCGGGCGACGGCGACATCCACCGGCATGGTGGTCTGACCGGGTCCGTCATCCGGTCCGCCCAGCAGCATCAGCAGACGCCCATCGCCGTCATAGAGATGGATATGGGCAAATTCGGGATCGGCGATGAAGATCACACCGTCCGGCCCAACATCGAGACCTCGAGGCTTGCCCATCTCTCCATACCGGTTGCCGGGCCGACCAAACGTCAAGATCGAACGAGCAGAAATGTCCGATTGATCATTGGGCATGGCATGTCCATGATCGGTTTCGAAGACCTGTACGCGGCCGTTCATCATGTCGGAAAGTAGAAGACGCCCCGCCTGATCGTGGCAAAGCCCCATGGGGAAATAGATCTGCCCCGGCTCCGCGCCGATTTCTCCGAAGCCTCCGAGGTGTCGACCGTCGGCAGTCGAAAACAGGTCCACCCGGTGCGCGGCGATGTCTGCGACATAGAGTATCGAGTCCGCATGGGCCACGGCCACGGGCCTGTAGTCCTCCCGCCCCGGTGGATGAATGCGAAAGCGGGTTCTGCCGTTCGGATCAAAGGCGACGACCTCCGCACGACCGGTGTCGGCGACATAAATACCGCCCGAGGCATCGACGGTGATCGCGACGGGCTTGGAAAGAATCGTATCGCCCGCGTCGCCGATCCACCGGCCGGCGCCGGTGGCCAGATCCCAGTCGAGGACGGCATTGGCGTCGGTGTCACAGATATACAGATGACTGAGTCGATAGGCAATGCCGGCCGGCTTCGACACCGAGGGGCCGACGGATTGGCCCCGAAGCCGCTCCCAGAAATCGGGCTGGATCGACACAAGTTCACGCAGGCGATTAAACGACTTGAGATGCACCGCATGCGCCGCGGCGGGTGGGGGCGGATAATAGGCGACGTCGGCTTTGATCGCCGGCGATCCACAACCGGTCATCCCTACCCATATGGTTGTAAAGAGCAGACCGATCCAGGAAACGATTCTGCCACCGCAAGCAGTCGGCGCTGTAGCGCCGATTTCCAATCGGTGGGTCAATCCGAAATCTGAAATCTGAAATCTGAAATCTACAATCGCCACTCCAGACTCACTTCCGATGACATGTCAGGCAAAGGGCGCTGCGATGGTTGTCGCGGACGAGCATGAAGCGGTTCCCCGACTGGTTGTGTGGATCGTGGCAGGAATTGCACTCGACACGGCCGTCGGGCAGAAGCACGGTGCCCTTCGCCAGAACCGAGGTGATGGTCCGAAACCCGCGGTCGAACTGCGGATACTTCACACCCACAGGGTGGTCGCTTCGACCGTGACCGGCGCTGAACAGGCCGGGGTTGAACTTGCTCACAAATCGATCACGCAGGATACCCGCGATGGTATCGCGGGCGATGGACCCGTCGTGGCACCGGACACAGATCAGCGTTCCGTTTCCGGGTCGGGGTCGGCGATCATAGGCGATGCCGAAACGCCGTGTGATGTCGGCCCCGGCGTTCCAGAGGGGGATCGTTCTTGGGGGGACGACATTTTCCGTCGCGTGGCAGGCGGCACAGCGATCGCCGCCGGTCCATTCCTTCCGGCTGAAGTCGTGCTTGGAACCCTGGATCCCGCCGAGCGCCATCGCGCCGAACGAGGCTGCAACGAGACCGACCAGAGCAAACAAGGTTTTGGAAGGGTTTCCCGATCCGCGGTTCATAGGCGCTCGCTTGTCGCAACAGTCATCGATATTCATCGTCCCAATCCTCTCGAGAACAGGCTGTCCGGGAAGGCGGTCTTGGGCGCGCCGGCCTTGGCATAGGGAAACGAGATGTGGAGCCTGCCATGGCAAGCGAGGGTGCATGTGCCGGAAAAACGTCCGGTGTCCACATACTGAATCCCGGAACTGGTGGCAGTCGTGGCCGGCTGCACGATTGAAAGATCGAAGTTGATCAGGCTGCCATGGTTGATGCTGCTGCCCTGTCCCAGATAGACGCCGTGGGGATCGTGACAGGCGCTGCAGGGGGCTCGCTGGGTGACGATATGGAACCGGTGGCGCGAGAAGCTTTCGTTGTTGAGAATGCTGTCGCGGCTGTGACAGCCGTAACAGAGGGCATAGGCCTGAGAACTCTCGGTCGTGAAATCCGTGGTTGTATAATTCCGTACCAGCAACGGGGAAAAGATAGAGGCGTGGGGGCCATTGGCACCGCTGCCGCCGGCGAACCGGGCGTTGTCGCTGTTGTGGCAGTCGGTACAGGTGATGACGCTCCCGACACGGAGCGGGGGGATCAGGCTGACCACATCGGAGTTGCGACGGGGGCCGCCGACGGGGTGAAACGAGGGATTCGACGTCTGGAACTCAAGCCGGGTGTTGGTCTGGGCAATCTGGCGGCGGGCCGTCAGCCGGGCCCGGGCGATTCCATCGGCATGGCACTTGAAGCAGATTTCGTATAGAAAATTCGAATGGTCGACCTGACGGCCCGAAAGAGTCACGCCGGTGACGTTCGTGTTGGGACCGGCAACGAGCTGGCCGAGGCTACCCTGGACGGCCCCGATCGGATTGTGATTCGCGGAGTGCGGGTTGTGACAGTCCTCGCACTCGACGTGGCGGCGCATGACAAAAGGCGTCTCGGTCGGATCGTGAACACCAAACCGACGGCGGACGTTGTGACCGGACCGCTTTCCGATCTCCGCGGCGATGTTGAAATTCGCCACGGCCCCGCTGTGGCAGTTGAGGCAGTTGTTCTCCTCAAGCCTGTTTCGCAGGAGCCGCTCGCGGTGCGGGGCCGAGTGGACCTTGTGGCAATTCATACAACCATTGTCGGAGACCGAGCCGTATTTAAGCCGCTCCCTAGTGTCGACGATTCGTCCGATTGTTCGCTTCCCGCTGGTGGCGTGAGAGGCATTGAGCCAGCCCGCCATGTCGTGGCACGAGATGCAGATCGCCGACATCTGATCCGTCACGCGTAGAAAAGAACCCAGTTCGTTGTTGTGGGGGTCATGACAAGTCGTACAGTGCATCTCCGAATGCGCGCCGAGTGGCAGCTTCTGAGTGACGACCTCAGGCGGCCGGATCTGTCGATCCCGGTTTGACAGGGCTCGGTCATATCGGAATCCGATCGGATGGTCGTCGGACAAATCGTTGGTCAGGTCCGCCGTGCCGGGCGGGATCGTCCGAGCCGTCATGACGATCGGGTACGGCTGCGGGCGCGACAGGACATTGCCCAGGGCCATCGATCCGTCGTGGCATGAGAGACACATCTTCGACGGGCCGGATGGTTGGTCGATTCGAGCATCGGTCGTTGAGCTTTGATAGATACGATAATGGGTACGTGGGTTTTCCCGATTCCAAAGCGGCGTCCGCGGCGCGGCGTTGTGGGGCGTATGGCAGAAGATACAGATTTCCGTTTCGTAAATCGCCCGGATCGGACCGGGCCCGCGCGCGGAGAGATCGTGTTTCGAATTCACGATCGACTCGTCAGCGGAGACGCCAACGGCATAGACCATGACGAACCCGATGAGACCGGCCCTGATTCGCGAAGCGCGTTTCCCGATCCTGGTCATTCCTCGTTCCTCAGATAATCAAACACCTGGAGGCGGCGATTGCCCGCGTCCGCCACCCAGATTCGGTCATTCTCGTCGATGGCGATCCCGGCTGGAAGGGAAAAGGATCCCGCCGCCGTGCCCTCTTCCCCGATCGCCAACAATAGGCGACCCTCCTCATCGAAAATCTGGACATTCTCAAAATGGCTGTCGGCGACGTATATGTGTCCGTCGCTGTTGAATGCCACGCCCTTGGGCAGTGAAAAATCACCCGCCCCGTCGCCCTTTTGCCCGATGATCTTGAGGCAGGCTCCCTCAAGGTCCAACATCTGGACTCGGAAATTCCCGCTGTCGGCAACCAGCAGTCGATCGTCCCGACAGGCGATATGGGATGGAAAGTTGAACGTCCCCGGGGCCGATCCGCGCCGGCCGATTCGACGTTCGAACGTGCCATCCAGATCGAACACGACCAGATCGTGCGCGGCGCCATCCACGACATAGAGCCGGCGTTTCTCGGATACATAGGCGATCCCGACCGGTCGGGACAATTCCTCACTCCCAAAGCGGCCGCGATAGCCGCCGAAATCGTCCAGCTCGATGATCTCGTGACGACCCGCATCCGAGACAAACAACCGATTGCCCACCCAGGCGACGCCGATTGGCACGTCGAACCGCTCGTCATCGGACCAGCCGGAGCATGTTCTATGTGTTCTTTGATCGAGGTCGATCAGGTGGACAGCGCCGCCGGATCCATCGGAAACGGCGATCAATCGGCCCGGGCCGAGGGCCACCATGTTGGGGCTTGAGAGGTTGATCGGCGGTCGGGGTCCGCGCAGGACCGCCTTGAATACCTCCGCGCCGGAGACTGCGGCGTGGAGGTCGCGGCTACCCGAGATCATGCCGACCAGGCGAATCCGGGGCAACTCCGGGGTCGAAGGCCAAACGACAGCGGGCTTGATCTCGGGAAACAAGGTTCCCTGAGGTTTTCCGCATCCGGTCAATAGCCCAAGTGTTCCAATCAGAGCCGCGCCCGTGAGGAAGCGGTTTTCGTGACTGAACGCGGACCGCTCCCGCACGGTCGCGGCTCTGACCAAGAAACGACCTCTTACGCACGATCTGAGATTCGGCGCGGAGCTCTCCCGTACGCGACCGCCGAATGGATTGTTACAGGTTTTCCAGAACATTCGGTATGTCCCTGCGAAGCCGGAACCAGACGCTCACATCGTTCTCGGTCGAATAGGGCAGATCCAGCCGGTCGTACTCGACCGAAACCTCCGCCGAAAAATCGCCGACGGTGTATTCCATTCCCGCCGAGGCATCCCACCCCCGCGTCATCCCGTCGACCGAATCGTCCTCCCATCGAAACGTCAAGCGTTCGAATGTGGAGAGGTCGTCCCCCATCCGCCATCGATGGTCCAACTCGGCATCGAGCAGGTTGACGTTCCGCGAATCGAAACCGCCCTCGAAGAAAAATCGCGAAAATCGAGCCGAGGCATCCACCGAATGATCCGCCGTCTGAACGATGTGATAAAGACCGTCGACATGGAAGGCGTAATAAGGCTCGATCGAATCGTCGAAGATCTCGAACTCCGCCCCCGCCGTGTAGCGTTTCTGTTCGTACTTCACACCCAGACGATGATGATTCGTCCGATCCGCGTAGCCGAAGAATCCGGTTGAAAAATCGTCCTCCTGATTGCGATAGGAGAGCCGGTAGTAAGGGGTGATCCCGTTGGTGAATCGCTGCTCCAAGCTCATGTCCACGCGCATGGTGTCGATTTGACCGGTCGTTGGTAAGCGATAGCGATAGTCTATGAACACCGTCGCCCCGTTGGGGATCCGACCGGTTGCGAGCCGCACCAGCTCGTAGGCATTCCGATTCGCGATCACCAGGTAGTCGAGTCCCTCGAAAAAGAGGATGAACCCCGTGGGATCGGTCACAACAATGCTGCCCGGCATCACGTTTCGATTGCGGATGATAATCGGTAGCGGGTCTCGAAACGTCCCGGACTCGTCTAGCACAATGCGAACGCCGTCGTTTCCATTGGCGTGCTCGGTATCATAGGCAAGGGCAAGATTGGCGTGGAAGTGGCCCCATCGGTTGCGCCGGTTGTACTGCCAGTCGATCGAGGCACCCGTCTGCGTGGTGTTGAGGTCATCTTCGATATCCTCGTGGAGCGCGAAGACATCGAGGGTGGTCGTCAGGTTTGAATACAGTTGGTGAACAATCTGAAAGTCGGCTCGCTGGGTCTCGATGTCCACACCCGAAAATCGCTCGCGATTGAACTGATACTTGTAAAACGTGTGCAGGTTTTTGTTGTGACGCAACGTCAACTGCGGGCCGATCTCGAAGAAATCCCGGGCAAAGCTTCCGCTCTCCTCCTGCCAGTGGATCAGGGTTCGCAAGAGGTGTTGCTCATCATCCCCGAACCGAAGCTCGTGATCGATCGTGAGCAGGTCGCGCTCCGTCTCAAACGGGACGCGAATCCCCTGGAATTCCTGCTTATTATTCGTATGTTCAAAGGAGAGCGTCGCCTTCTGGCGATCCGAGATAAGCCACTGGGCCCCATAGTGCAGGTTGCTCTCGGTGAAATGCTCGTCGTTCAGGCTGCGGCGGTTGCCGGTTCGATCCGTCTCGGTCGTTTCGATGGTCAACTCCATCGGGAATGTATCGTGTGCGAAATACCAACTCGTCCCGTAACCGCTGCGGTCTTCCCGAAGGGTCGGCTGGAAGCGGCGGGGGATGCGATCATCCTTCTGAAACCCATAAACCGAACCTGAGATTGTACGGCCCTGGAACAGGTTTGCCCGGAGGTCATAGCCAACCAGGTAGCCGGTATTGTTGTCGGTGAGGTCGCCGAAGAGGGAGTTTTCCTTGGAGCGGCTCTGCGCCAGGCCGACTTCGAAGTTGCCGGCGATCGTGGCCAGTTTCGGATCCAGAATCGCACCCTCGAACTCGAAACCCATCTTCTCCTCAAGGACCAGATCCCGATTCTTCTGAGTCGTATTCAGTTGAAAGAGGCCCCGACGCTGTGATTGCACGTGGACATAATCGAAGGAGGATTCAAGCTCGAGATAGGCATCGAATCGATCAAGACTGAAGTAATTCCGAGGGGGGCCCGAAGCGATAGGGTCGCTCGCGCTGTCCGAGTCCGTGGAAGTAACCTCTGAATCGGCTGGAGGCGCCTCATTGGTTTGGGCTTCACCCCGACCTGCCCAGCCGAGAATCAGCCAGAAAACCAAGCCAATCGTCGCCGGACGGCGTAAACCGACCGCGCGTCGCTTCGTTTGTCGACGAATCACTTCCACTCTGCCGTGTCGCCTCACTTGTTGTATCCCACTCCGCAATCGTCAACCGCGTGCCACGATTCTGCACAACAGCCACCCCCGCTCCAAATCAGGAGGGCGATAGCTGAGTATCGGTGAAGCGGACGGGCGACGCAATAGCAAATTCCCTTAATATTCCACTCAAGAATACCCCGATATCGGTTGACTGGATGACTGCCCGGACAATGCGACACTGCTTTGCCAGCATTGGGATTGACCTCTGGACGAAATCGTCTATCCTGCAGGCGAGAAAATCAAATATTTTTCCGACCGCGAGCCGAGCCACTGTTGAGCCGTATAGGCAGGGCGGATAGTCTTCCACCTTTCCTGTTGGATACCAACTGCTGGCCGCGACTCGGAAGGGGAGCGATGATACATCGTCGGATTTTAATCGACGTACGATCCATCGACGCTTGATATGCGAAAATCCATACTCCGACTCATTCCCCTCGCACTTCTGCTGCTATTGGGTTGTTCCCAGGCGGCGCGAGAAAAGGTCAAACACTTCTTTTTTGAAATCCCCGACGAAACCGCGAGCGCCGAGGACACCGCGGGAACCACGCGTGTCTCCTACGAACCACCCACCTTATCGCTGCCAATGACCCGGTTCGCCTCCGCCCATCCACCCTTCATCCAGCGCAAGTGTGCCCGGTGCCATGACGCCGACAAACGGATGAATCCGAGAGATGACCTGTTGGTCGCCTGCCAGACTTGTCATACCCGCTACTTCGGCCCTGATGTCGGCCACGCCCCCGTCGTTGACGGCCAGTGCATCGTCTGCCATGAAATGCACCGCAGTCCACTTCGAAGCCTCCTCAAACAACCGGTGTTCGATACCTGCATCAACTGCCACGACGAGCCGGAAGATCTCAGCGAGGAGGCCCACGGAGGTGATGCGGCAGCAATCGAAAATTGTGTGACCTGCCACAATCCACACTTCGGAACCGGGTTTCTGCTGAAAGCGGGGATTTCCGG
>CAYXGR010000003.1:0-35853 GCA_964464525.1 uncultured Planctomycetaceae bacterium | reverse complement strand
CCGGCTGAAGCCGACATTGAATCCGCAGATTCTGTCATGGACCCTCCGACAATCGACCGCCGAGCTTCGGCGTGCGTTCCTGGATAGATCGCGTTAACCTATTCGCGATGGGCGGACGGCCAGGCGGGTATCAAGGATCACTCAATCATGCTGGAAGAATTATTCAGACAACAGGCTGAATTGAACAAGCGGATCGGATTTGATCCGAAGGCGTTACACGATCGATTCGATCCGAAGATTGCTGGACAGTGGCTGAACAACTATATCGCAGCCGCGTCGAACGAATTGGAGGAATTGCGCGACTGCACCTACTGGAAGCACTGGTGCGCCGAGGCCAAGCAGGGCCGCCGATTTGAAGTCCACGACCTGCAAAACGCCCGCGTGGAGGTCATCGACCTGCTCTTTTTCTGGATATCGATGGCCCAATGTGTCGGCATGGACGCAAATGACGTGATGGATCTATACCGCAAAAAGCTCGAGGTCAATCACCAACGACAGAAGGACAACTACTCGATGGAGAACAAGACGGAGGACGACAACCGAGGCCTGACCCTCGACCGCGAGGGCATGTAGGGTGGGCACTGCCCACCGTTGGGCAGTTTTTGTTTTTCGACTTTTCGGCGCCCCCCCTCAATCAGCAATCTGAAATCGATGATCACGGGGTCCATAACACTCTACGCGGGTTATATTCAGAGCTCTGGCGCGTCAATGTGGGGTTCTTCTTGGAGTAGGTCATTGAGCAACGACCCACTCGCTTGCGCTCGGGGCTCGGATTGAATGCACACTGTGTGAGAAATTGCGGTTCAAGTACGCTGCTCCACATGATCAACAGATGGGGCAGATGACCCGTCCTATGCTGGGTTTGCGGGTCTCGGAAACTGTCATGGACCTATGATCACGGCGCCAACAAATCGGCCACAAACGGCGATACATCGTTGAAATCAACGATACCGTTCTGGTCATAGTCGCCGTGACCAATTCGATTCGGATCACCACCCGCACCCGCGATCATCAGATCCGCAAACCACTGCACGTCTTCGCCGTTCGTCAGGCCATCCAGGCTCAGATCGCCATCCGGGGCAATCGGCGTGCCGGCAAACCGGAAGTCTACAACCAAAGGAAGATGATCAAATCGCCCCGGCGGTTGCAGCACAACGTCGAATTCCTGCAACCCCGTTGCGGCCAGTTCCGCCGGCGTCATCAGTGTCGTGTCCAGCACAAAGTTGTTTGCGGGTGTCATGACCGAGTCCGTATAGATGACATAGTCCAGGCGGCCGGGGGCAAAGCTGCTGTTGTCGTTTCGCCAGGTGTAATCATCCGGGCCGACGCCATTGTGCAGTGGGTGTAGATCGGTGCTCGTTGTCCCGTCCCAGTCCGGCGGTGAATCCAACCCGTAGGTTCCCTGGTCAAAGATGTTGCCGTCGATCAAGGTGTTCAACGGGGCCGGCCCCTCGACGATATTCAGATCGCCCAGCACGACCATCGGCGTGTCCTGCGGGAGATCGATGGATTCGCCGGGATTCCGTGCGTCCCGCATCCAGTTGATCACCGCGTCCGATTGTTGCTGCCGCAAATCATCCTGATTGCCCCCGCTGCAGCACTTGTAGTGTTCATTGATCAAATAGATATCCTGTGCGAAATCGGCATTCGGAAGGTCAATCATTGACATGTTCTGCGGCCGCTGGCCCGGCGGAACCGTATCGCTGGCGATCAGCAACTGTGGATATTTGCTGACGGTTACGTTGGTATGCCCCATTGTGGCCTGCCAGAGTTGCCCTCCGGGAAGGGGCAAGACCGCGTCGAAAATGTCCGCCACCTGCTGCGGGTTTACCGTGATTTCCTGAAGCGTCATGATGTCCGGTTGAAGGGCGGTAATGATGCGCTGAAACTGCTGCTCCTGGTTCCCGCCCGGAAGGATCGAATCGAAGTTCACGTTGTAATCCGCGATTCTCAGGTCGGCCGGATCCTGCCGATCGATAAACGTTCCTGTTTGGGCGCAGGCCGCGGAGGTGTGGATCAGGGCCGGCGCCACCAAAATGGCGATAATAAGTCTTTTCATGATGTCTCCTGGGGACCCTCACCGGGTCGCTTCTGGTATGGCTCGTAAGAAACGTAGTATAGCGGGTCGCAAACCCAATTTCCATAATCTGACACTGTTGCCGCATATTATCGGGCCCATGTCTATACAGGCGGCGAGTGGATTACGGCTCTATCAGATCTCTATCACCTCACCCATAGGGCCATCACCTTTCTGGGCCCGAGTCGCCCAGGGCGACCCTCTACACTGTAGACTTCAACCGATTTGTCACCTCCTCGATTGCTCCGCTTCTTATTCGATACCCCCGCACCCTCTTCACATAGAATAATACATATATATTTATATTTTACTGAGATTTCGATGCTCCCCACCTTATTTCTCCTTCAACTCCAGTGCCCCGGCCCAATCCTCCCCCGGTAGAAATGTCTTCAATTCCTGACATGCATCGATATAGCGACTGGCACCCAGGTCGTCCGGCCGCCGGGCGAGTATACGGGTGAAGTGAATAATACAATCGTCCCATTTTCGCTGCTGGTAAAGCCGCGCCCCAGCCTCGAATCGCTCCGCATAGGCTCGCTGATCGTCGCTCCATGCATCTTTTCGACAAACAACTTCATATACCGGAACGGTTCGCTTCTTCCCCTTGACCTGCAACTCGGCGAGATAGCGGAACGCGTAGTCTTCCTTCAGGGTATCCCGAACCGCTCCCGACACAAGTATCTGTGTACCGAAAACCTTGTTCGCCGGCTCCAGCCGGGCAGCCAGGTTCACCACATCCCCGATCACTGTATAGTCCGCCTTCAACTCCGATCCCATGTCTCCATTCTTGCAGAGACCGGTGGCGATTCCGACGCGCACATATAATTGATTGAAAATCGCGCCGTGCGGCCCGCTCGCCTGCTCCTCCTTTAGCTGTTCGAGTTCCGAGATCGTATCGAGCGCGGTCTCACAGGCTCCTCGCGGATGTTCTGGAAGCGGATCGACCGATGGATTATAAAAGGCCATGATCCCATCGCCCATGAACTTGTTGATGAGCCCGCGATGATTCCAAATGACACGGCTCATGCGCTCAAGATAAGTATTGAGCACCTGCTGGACGCTTTCGGCGTCCTCCTGCTCAGTTATGGCTGTAAACCCACGCAAGTCGCTAAAGAAACAGGTCACATCCCGAGTCTGAACGGCCTTGAAGGCGGCGGCGGCCTCCGGGCTCTCGGCGATCCGATCGGCAATTGCGGGCGAGGTGTACTGACTGAGTTGCTTCTTAAAATGTCTTTTGTCTCGTTCCGCCGTAAGCTGCCGGAAGAGTGTGACGATCGCCCAAGTCGTAAAACCGGTAAAGACGATCGGGACCAGGGCAAGCCAGTGAGTATACATCCGAAAGAGCACTAAACTATTGAATAGCGTGTACGCGATGAGTAGAACCCCGGATGCCACAAACGCCAGTTTTGCATCGCGTGTAGCGGTCAGAAAACCGATCATCACTCCGAATAGAAGGCAAGTGGCCATCTCCACGGAAGCGGGTGAACGACTGATGAAGTGATTCTGTAAAAAGGCATTCAACACATTGGCATGACACATGACACCGTTCGTGCGTTCGTCAATGGGTGTGGGGACAATATCCCCTTCGGCCGTTGCTGCATAACCGATGAAGACAAACTTGCCGTCCAGCCGACCGGCAAGCTGAGACCGAAGAGCCTGTATGGTGCGCCGTAGCCCTTGATTGGCCTTCTCCAGTACGGAGACTTCGTTTTCGATAAGTTGATGGGCATGGCGAAATGATTCGACCGTCTGCTTTAGTTTCGGATCACCCTCGATCTCCCCGGGCGTCAACGTGTCCAGTTCCTGAATCATCATCCGTACGTGCGAAATCGCGAGTTTTTGATCAGCCTTGATGGCGACATGAAGAGCATCGACCTGCTTCCTGAGCGCGGCAAGAGATTCGGATGAATGCTCCCGACGAAGCTCGGTCAGGTGAATGCGACGACTCAACGCCACATAGTTCTGAACGCGCCGACGATAGTCATGATCGGCGCGGAAAGTAGTGACGAGCGGATCGTCCTCACTGCCATCCATGCGCGATACTTCCCCCTTCGAAGCGGCGACAACATCGGCGAGATGGTACTGAATCCGAATCTCGTTCTCCTTGATTTGTCGTCTGGCGTCGGCGAGAGCAAGAATCTTCGCCGCCGGAATATGAATAAAGTCGGCATTCTGTCGCCATTGCGGACCGGTACGGGTCCAAGGGATGATCAGGTTGCCGGTACCATCCAGAGGTATCTGCAGGCTTGGCAGACCCTCGCCCTGTGAAATTAACAGAGTCCGCCGATTCGGCATGGTGATTCTATCGGTGTCTAGATTGAGAACGGCGGCGGCGACAGCGAAACCCATGTGCTTCACAACCCGATCATGATAATTAAACATGATTGGAACACGGCGGACGCCATGATCGATGTCGTGTGTAAAATTGACAGCAGCAATATCCCGGGCATACCGGGCAAACTCAAAATAAAGCGGTACAATATCTATCGCCCGATGAATATAGGGCACTATTTTGTGCTCAAGCGGATGCAAATATCGATCGAACTCGATCAATCCGAGTTGTTCACGATAGGCGCGATGGATGTCTGTTCGATCGGAATTCCAACGATCACGGTGTTCCTTGAGGATCGCGGCCCGGACATCTGTCAACGAAGGGATACAATCTGTGTTGCACTTCTCGGCGACGAGTTCCAATGCGACCTTCCGCTTGATACCTGCAACAATGGCCTCGACTTCCGGAATGGTTTCTCCGAGCTGCTCGGCCAATTCGACGGCGGTCATCGTGAATTGTCGGAGTAGTAGATCGCGAATCCGCAGGCGCAGTCGCGCTCGATTCACGGCACCGTAATTACGGCCAGTCTTTCGAAGGTGCAGTGCTTCGACGATACGAGACACATTCATATCCCGATCACCCTGCCACAGTGCGCGAACCCGATCGGCTATCAGAGGAGTCTGACCGGGCGGGCGCGTGTTCAGTTGAGCCGCCATCACAACGTTTCCCGCCTCATGGATAGCCTCCGCCAGTTCGAGATCACCGTGGATGATATTGTTCCCGGAGTCCAGTCCTAAAGTTGGCGAGGCGGGTTCGATGTCCGAATCAGTCCCGAGTATTCGATTGTCGGCATATTCCTGTTCTCGCTCACTAAGCAGCAGATCCACAATGATAGACTCCGCGCCGAGGCTGTTGAGTTCACGAACGAGATCAGCCAATGTTTTTCTGGGCCAGGGCCAGCGGCCGATTCGCTCGAGTGAGCTGTCGTCGATATCGACATGGACGATGCGCGGATCTGGCATCAGAGAACTGAAACGGACCATCCGCTGATCGAATGATTGCAGTTCGAGTTTCTGAAAAAAGGAAGTGTTAAAGGCGATATAGGTCGCCAACAGGGCAACGGCGAAACCCAGGAGTGTGCCCGCGAGATGAGGTCTATTCTTCAGCATGCCGGCTGTGCATACCTACTGGTAGAGGGTTTTGATACTGGAAGTAGGGTAATAGATCGAGAGGATTCTCTTATAATCCATGCCGCGTCGCGCCTTGGTCTCCATCCCACTTTGACAAAGACCCACGCCATGGCCATAGCCCTTGCCCTCCAGGAATCGAAACCGATCCGTGAGGGTTTCGATGACAAAATTCGTGGATTTCAACTCACGCCCCCCACATGAAAGGCGAAAATCCTCTCCGACAAGCGTTTCGTTCCGTCCCGTCGAACCATCCAATTGTATGCGAATAATACGACCGCCGGCCGTTCGTCCCTTCGGTCGAAGCCCCACAATCTTCCCTATTTTTCTAACAGTGGGATACCGGGCCACAATCCGCCGGGTCAATTCTTCCTTCGAAATTGAGACGGGCCCCCATTGATAAAACTTGTGCAGATAGCAATCCTGGCACGCGACCTGACCGGCAAGTGGGGTAACATTCGGATCATGGGGTTTCACATTGTTGATATGCTGTGAAGTGCCGCCACAGGTCGCCGAATAGTAAGTGCAGAAAATCGCGTCACGTCCGTGATCATTCCAGACACAGACCTCTCCGCGGGTTTGCCTGACCGCATCCAGCGCCTTGCGGCTCTTTTCGCCGAGGACGCCGATGTACATCTGGCTTCCCTCGTTGTCATAAACATCAAAATCCTCGCCAGCTGGGTTGTTTTGAATCTGATAAAAAGCATAGGTACGGGCTGCGACGCACTGCGCCTTGAACGCCTCGGGGTGATAAGTCTCCGGTAGTTCACCGCGAAGCACCCCCTTGAGGTATGACTCCATATCAAGATGGTTCGTCAGGACGAGGCCTCCTGATCCCCTGCGAATCTGTAGAATTCCCCGATAGGTCTTTTTATTGACTACAATACACGCGTCATGCTCGGGCGTGATCAGCAGCTCATTCTGTGGATAGCTGATTTCGCCTATTTGGATGCCCGATCCACGTGCGGGCTTGACCGTACAAGTGGGGAGCGCTGTCGGAAAATGCCGCCGTAACTCCCGGGATCGGCCACCTGTCAGATCATAGCCTGATCGAATCGAAATCTTGACGGACGCCTGAGGCCTTCGCCCAAGGAGACGTACCCGGACCCTCCGATTAACCTTAATCTCGGGGGGTGGCTCCGGCAGGGGTTCTCGACGCCACGGAGTGCGGTCGGTCAGGGCAAAACATCCGAGCAATACAAGAGTAAAGACACCGAGGATGAATCCGAGACTTCGAACCGGACCTACGCGACGAACCCATCGAATCATGGGGAGTATGCGCCGGAATCGGCTTCGATCAGAGAACACGAAATGAACTCCAAAAAAACACCTATCGAGCTCTGGAGGAACCAATGAAGAGAAACGACGCCAAGTCGGCCGCGGAAAGATGGACTTGAAGACGGCAATAGATGATTGCGTATCACGATGTCTTTAGCGAAAGATCAAACCGGGCCAGGCAATCCTTGATCTCGTCGAGCGATGTTTGTCCGAAGTTATCTGATGTAATCAACTCAGTTTCACTGTAACCGGTCAGTTCGCCCAGAGTATTGATGCCATGTTGTTGAAGGCATTTCCTCGATCGCACAGAGAGTCCGACTGTCGAAACGGGCTTGCTCAGGATCTCAGATTCAACAATACCTTCGGAAGCCGAGGCTGCGGGTTGTATCATCGTGATATTCGAGGGGTTCGAATCGTTTGCCAACTGTTCAAGGACGAGCCCCTTTTGGTCGAGCATGATCTTGATTTCTTTTAGGGATGTTTCGCCAAAATTCTTATAGGAGAGCAGCTCAGCTTCGGTTGTTCGCAAAAGATCGCCCAATGTATGGATATTCATCTTCTTGAGGCAGTTACGGCTTCGAACAGAGAGCTCGAAATCGCTGACCGGAATGTCTAGAACGGCGCTTCGTTTTTCAGCATCGATAACCTGCTGCTCGTCAATAAACATATACTCGGCGGATTCAACATCCTTGATATAGAGTTGCGCCTGCTCGTTCTCGGGATTAACGGCCAGTATGCGCCGCAGACATCGAGAGGACTCCTCGTAGTTGGATTCATCCTCATAGATCAAGGCGAGATTCATCAAGGCATCGGCATGAACAATGGAACCTTCAGAGAGGGAGTGATACAGTTCCTTGGCGCGCTCGTCGCTGCCGTGCAGATGAAGAAGGTAAGCTAGATGAAAGGTGGCCTGTGGATGCTGGCTATCAGGTTTGATCGCGCACTCGAACTCGTCGATGGCTCGCTCCCATTCGCCGGCTCCATGCCAATAGCGTCCCTTGGCATAATGCCATTCCGCGGAAGCCTCACCTTCGGCCATGCATCGGTCTAGAATCTCCAACGCCTGATCCAATTCGCCGAGAAGCACATGGCTCTCAGCACGCTGACAATCAAAATAGAAACGATCTGAAGCCAATTCCGCGCCACGTTCGAATTGTGAACCAGCCTCTCGATGACGCCCGAGTTCACGATACGCCTGCCCCAGATATCGAAATTTATCCTCTAGATCGTCTGCCTGCTCAAGCCAGTGTGCTGCTCGTTCGGCATTATCGAGCAAGAGATAGCACATCCCCAGCTTGAGCGCCGCCTGACCGGCCGTCGTATCACCGGAAGTAACCTTCTTCTCAAGCTCCGAGATCAGTTCTCGAAAGCGATGAATCGACTCTGAGCCCGAAAAGGCCAGCGCCTTGAGTGATTCATAAGATTCGGTATCAAAGGAATCCGGCTGAAAAATCGAGGAGAGGTCCGGAATAGTTTCAGTAATCAATGGATCGGTCTCCCGGGGCGAGTTAGTGACGGCTCCGATGCGCACGGGCGAGCGCATAACCCGCTCATTGAGAAGTTCGCATACGGAACTATTTCACAAGTACATTGTCGGTTTCGAGCCCAGCATCTTAGCGTCTTCCGTGTTCCTGACAACCCCCACCCTCAATTCGCGCCCCGCCACACGTAAAATGGTGTGAGATTTTGACTGTTCGACGATTTCCCCAAACATCAATGGGGAGAAAGTCATACGAGAAAGGGGAATTGGATATTGTGAATGAGACCCCGACATGCTATGATAGGGATCCTTGGGACTCCGTCCTGTTATCAAGTCGTTATTACTTGTCAAATAAGAAGTTGAGTTATATCCGTAGTCACGATTGTCCGCTTTCGTGGCCGTATGGATGAGCTGAATCGGGCAAGCCGGAATGAGCCGTCTGAGCGAGACGATTTGGGACGACATTCTGGGGTATGTGCGAACACACTATCCCGGTCTTTCGCGCTCTTGGTTCAATCAACTCCAAGTCGGCGGCCTCGCACTAGGCGAACTATCGATCCTCGCGGCGAATAGTGCACAACTGGTGTACCTGCAATCCCATTGTATGCGGCCTTTTCTCGAAGCCGCACAGGCGGCGACGGGGCACCTCGTTACGGTCGCATTCCAGAACGCTCGAAACAGCGAACCGGAGGCGATCGCCGTATTGGCTGAGCCTGATGAAGGTACCCCCTACGAGGAAGAAGTCTCCCTGCTGAGGCTGAATGGTGACTATGTCTTCGAAAACTTCGTCACCGGCCCGTGCAATCGCCTTGCCCACGCATCCTGCGTGGCCGTCAGTGAATCCCCGGGAACAGCCTACAACCCAGTTTTCATCCACGGCAATGTCGGCCTCGGTAAAACACACCTTCTTCAGGCCGTCTGCCAGCGTGTGCTCGATCATTCCCCGGCCACCCGAATCCTCTATCTGACCTGTGAAACCTTCGTCAACCACTTCATTGATGCGGTCGAGCGCGGCGAGTTGAGCAGCTTCCGCTACCGCTATCGCCATGTGGATATGTTGATGATCGATGATATCCAATTCCTTTCCGGCCGAGAGCGAACCCAGGAAGAGTTTTTCCACACATTTAATACCCTCTATCAGACCAACAAGCAGATCATCGTGACCGCGGACTGCCCGCCCCCCGAGATTCCGAGTCTCGAAGAACGATTGGTCAGCCGATTTAACTGGGGCCTCGTTGCGCGGGTCGATGCCCCTTGTCTGGAGACCCGCTGTGCCATCATCCGCAAAAAGATGAAAATGCGGGAATTGGAGCTCCCGGAGGACGTGATCATGCTGATCGCCAGCCGCATCGAGTCGAACACGCGTGAGCTCGAAGGTGCCTTAAACCGAATCCACGGCCTGGCCGTCCTGACCAAACGATCAATTGACGCCAGCCTGGCCAGGGAGGCGCTCGGTGAGCCCGAAGAAACACCCAGGCAACAGATCCGTATCCACGATATCACCAACGTCGTGACCGAACGATTCGATGTCAGGCTATCTGACCTCCAGGGACGGCGCCGAAGCCGTTCGATCGCCTTCCCTCGGCAGGTGTGTATGTATCTTGCCCGACGACTCACGCATCATAGCCTGGAAGAAATCGGCGGCTTTTTCGGCGGCCGTGATCACACCACGGTCCTCCATGCGAACAAACTGATCAGCCGACGACGCGAGACCGACGGTCCCTTTCGCTCCCGAATCGATCAAATTGAGGCGACGCTTCGAGGTCAACACTGACGACTCAGTTGACTAATCCTGTCCGGCCGCATCTGATCAGAGTCGCACCCATGAGCATGCGGTCGCCGTGCCGGGCTGAGATTCATCTCTCAGCCCACAATCGCCATTTCCTATTCCTGCCTGAATGTGACAAGAAGTTGAGAATCTATGTGGATAAGCTGAGTCGACAGACGAAATTGCAAGAGAGGAAGGCCGACGCCAATGTGAATAATGTCTCGAATCATGCTAAATCCTGCCATCCACACACCCTTGATGACAGGGTATACACCGTGGACGAATGAGCGTGGATACGGTATGATCAAGCCCCCCATGAGATTACGCACGGTGACGACAAAATGCGCCGGAAATGACAGGCATTATAGAATAAGAATAAGAAAACTATATATATATTACTAGTAGTAGAATCAACGAATTGTTTGTGTCATTTGTCAATGTGTCCAACTATCGGAACGAGATGCTGAACCACAAAGATTTTCTTCCGAGGACATCTGTTGTCATGTTGGTGAAATTGAAAACGAGGACGGCGGAATCAAAATGAAGTTCATCTGCGATCGATCGACATTACAAGAGGGTCTCTCGGCGGCTTCAAGCGTGACCCTCACCCGCACCCCCAAACCCATCCTTCAATGTGTCCGTCTCACAGCGGAAACCGAAGGGTTGACACTGACGACCTACGATCAGGAAGTCGGCCTTCGGTTTCGCGTCCGGCAGGTGGAGGTCACGGAGCCGGGAGAGACCCTGGTTCCCTGTGATAAACTCATGGCAATCGTTCGAGAATCCTCGGACGAGACGATGGCCTTCGAAACCTCGGAAGACACACTCCACATCCGGGGTAAGGACAGCCATTTTCAGATCCTGAGCAACGATGCCCGCGAGTTCCCCCCTGTCCCGGACATGGAAGGCGAGGCCAATATCGTTGTTAAGATCGGCCCACTTCGCGAAGCCGTCGAGCAAACATTATTCGCCGCCGCCCGTGAGAGCACGCGCTACGCCATCAACGGTATCCTGTGGCAAAAGCATGACAAGCAATTAAGGCTCGTCGCCACCGATGGTCGCCGATTGGCAATGTCAAACGCCTCGCTTGAAAAATCAATCGGCGATGACATACAGGCTATTGTGCCTACCAAGGCACTCGGTCTTCTGGGAAAATTCCACTCCAATGCCGACGAAACGATGGATGTTCGTGTCACCTCTAATCAGATCATCATGCGATCGGAGCGTGTCACCATCAGCAGCGTTCTCGTCGAAGGCAATTTTCCGAAGTGGGAGGATGTTGTCCCTCGGGATAACGACAAGGAGCTTTCGGTCGAAACAAGTCAATTCCTCAGCGCCGCCCGCCGTGCCGCCCTCCTCGCGAATGTGGAGTCGAAGGGCATCTCGATGAAGCTGGAGGGGAGTGTCATGGAGCTTCAAAGCCGATCGGCCGAGCAAGGCGAGGCTCAGGTCCGCCTGGATGTGACATACAACGGCCCCAATTTGCGGATCGGTTTCAATCCCGAATTCCTTATCGATGCATTGAAAGTGTGCGATGACACAACAACTCTGCTATTGAAGGATCCCGGCAAACCAGGACTCCTGCGCAGCGGGAAGAATTTTCAATACGTGGTCATGCCGGTCAATTTATCTTAGGGCGCAACCGATGACTTCTGTGGTACCGGTTTCCAGCCGGTGCGGATCTCGACTTTCCAACCTCGCGACACAGGATTGAGGATGCACTTTTGAAGAACGAATCCAAAGGGGGCCTATTATGTGGCATGGGTGCCGGGTGCTTCAATCTATTCTTCGTTGGAGACAGGGAGCCTCATCGTCCAGCCGGTACGAATGGCAACCCCGTGGAGTCCGCTGTGCGGATCGAATTTTATTGCAGAAACAATGATCTTCCCACGAAAACAATCTAATCCAACTTCAAAACGACGCGCGATCCTGGAAGCGGAGGGCTTGGAATTCTCCACACATGAGGCACAACAGGCATTCTGGAGACGACACAACCTGAAGAGGCGATCCCTTGGACGCCGTTCAACGACCTTGGGAGATTTGGCCTCTTCGTTGTTGTCGGGAGGCATTCAACGGTCCGCGAAACGCCTGCGGGAGCTGGAGAGTGCTTGGAAAGCGATTGTGCCCGAGGCTTACCGATCTCGAAGTCGTGTGGAGTATTTTGAACATGGCCGGCTCCATGTATCGGTCGATAGCCGCGCTACGGGATTCATATTGCATCGACAATTTCACAGCACCTTGCTTTTGGACTTGAACGCCCATATTTCAGGATTTCGAGTCGGATGCATTGAATTTCGGGCGGGAATGGGTGAGAGCGGAGAAAAATCCACTTCTCCGCCGAAGAAACGATGAATGACCTTTTTGAGACCGCGACAATGCCGGACGGTGTGCCACTCCATCCCAGGGTGGAGGATCCACGCGGATCGACAGCCACGATAGGAATTCAGCATCATGAGTGAAACACCAGCAGAAGCACCCAGTCTTCCACCGATCAATCCCGATTTATCCACGGAGAGAATCGTGCCAGACGACGCACCAGAGGTGAACAGTTCCGGATACGATGCCGGAAGCATCAAGGTTCTCGAAGGGATGGAGGCGGTTCGCAAGCGACCGTCCATGTATGTGGGCGATACGCAACTCCACGGCCTCCACCATCTCGTGTGGGAGGTTGTCGACAACGCGGTCGACGAGGCCCTCGAAGGCCATTGCCACAACATTCTCGTCAAAATCAACACCGATGGAAGCTGTATGGTGCTCGATGACGGCCGAGGCATCCCGGTCGCCCCCATGTCCATCCCTGAAAACCCCATGCTGGACGGGAAAAGTTCCCTCGAAATCGTGATGACGATCCTCCACGCGGGCGGCAAGTTTGACAGCGATTCCTACTCGGTCAGCGGCGGTCTCCACGGCGTCGGAGTCAGTGTCGTGAACGCCCTTTCAGAGTGGCTCGTCGTGGAAGTTTGCCGGGACGGCAAGCTTTACACCATGCGATTCGAACAGGGGAATGTGGTCAAAGACCTGGAATTGGTCGGCGATACGGACCAGATGGGTTCGCGAATCGAGTTCAAGCCCGATCCGGAAATCTTCGAGGATACGAATTTTCGCACCGACACCCTGATGGTCCGCCTTCGCGAGCTGGCCTACCTGAACGAAGGTTTGAGTATTCGCTTTGTCGATGAACGAAGCGACAAAGACGAGGAGTTTCGCTATCAGGACGGTTTGCAGGCCTTTGTTTCCTACATGAACGAAGGCAAGGAGGTGATCCACTCCGTTCGCGTTCTGAGCGGGCGCGACGAATCCGAGGGCTTGTCCTGTCGTGTTGCGTTTCAGTGGAACGATTCCTACAACGAAAACCTCCTCGCCTTCGCCAACAACATCAAGAACCGCGACGGCGGCACCCACCTCACGGGCTTCCAGTCGGCTCTCACCCGCACTCTCAACGCCTACGCGAGAAAATCCAACCTGCTCAAGGGCAGCCTGACAATCAAGGGGGAGGACTGGCGCGAGGGCCTCACCGCTATCGTATCCATCAAGGTCCGCGAGCCGGACTTTCAGGGCCAGACCAAGGACCGTCTGATGAACGCCGAAGTCGAATCGTTCATCCAACAAATCGTAAATAGTCAACTATCTAACTGGCTCGAGGAAAATCCCAGCGACGCCAAGCGTGTTGTTGCGAAGGGTACGCAGGCCGCGGTGGCCCGTGAGGCCGCTCGAAAGGCCCGCGAAGCGACCCGCAAGACAGCCCTATCCAGCGGAAACCTTCCGGGGAAACTATGGGATTGCCGCAGCCGCGACCCCAACATATCCGAGCTATTCCTTGTCGAGGGCGATTCTGCGGGCGGTTCGGCCAAGCAGGGCCGGGACGCCCTTGTCCAGGCGATCCTCCCCCTTAAGGGAAAAATCCTCAATGTTGAAAAAGCCCGGATGGACAAGATCCTCTCTCATGATGAAATCAATAAAATCATCTCTGCCTTAGGGTGTGGTATCCCCGGGTCCGAGGATTTCGACGTCAGCAAATGCCGCTACGGAAAAATTATCATCATGACCGACGCCGATGTCGACGGAAGTCATATCCGAACCTTGTTGCTCACCTTTTTTTTCCGGTATATGCGCGATCTGATCGACACGGGACGTATCTATGTTGCCCAGCCTCCTCTCTATCTGCTCAAGCGAGGAAAACGATCAGAGTTCGTCCTCAACGATAACATCATGGACGGAAAGCTGACCGAATGGGGGCTGAACGAAACGCGACTTTCGGTTCGGACACACAACGGACAGTCAACGACTTCCCCGAGTGAGGAGTTTGTTTGCGGCGAGGATCTCTTGTCTCTGGTCCGCACGATCGACGATATCGCCTATGTCGAACGCGTCCTCCGCCGTCGAGGTATCGATCTCAAATCGTTCGTAAAACAACACCCTGGCGGTGATGAAAAACCCCTCCCGAGAATTCGGGCCGTTCTGGAGGGAGAAGAGCACTACTTCTCGAACGACGACGCATTCAATCAGTTTCGCAGCCAGGCACGATCGCGAATCGAAAAACTCGAAGTTGTCGATGGCGGTGTATCCCTGCCCGATGAAGTATCCGATGATCCGGCTGTCAAAGTTCTCGTGCGTTACGAATTGCCGGAATCCAGCCAGTTGGAACGAGCAATCCACTGGCTTGTCGAACACGGAATTTCCATCGATGACTTCTTCGAAACCCGAAAGGAGTTGGTAACCGGAGAATTGACCCCCGCGAAATATGTTCTGTTTCCATCCAACGGCGATCCAATTGAGTTAGACGGACTTGCTCGAGTGGCCGAGGGCGTACGGAATCTGGGCCAACGGGGCGTGACCACCAAACGATATAAAGGTCTAGGCGAAATGAATCCGGACGAACTCTGGGAAACCACCCTCGATCCGTCAAAACGAAAACTCCTGCAGGTTGTTATTTCAGAGGAAAACGACGACCCCGAACAGCTGGAAATGGACTGGCAGGCGGCCAACCGGATCTTTTCCATCTTGATGGGAACCGACGTTGAGGTTCGCCGTGGGTTCATTGAATCGAATGCCATCCACGTCAAGGATCTGGATATCTAACCCCCGTTCGATGAGCCCGATCGAGCCACCACGAAATCGCATCGCACTCTGGTTTGAAACCACACGCCGACCCGGTCTGGTTCTGGCCTGTCTGATTCTGCTTTTATACGGTCGATCACTCGGCTGGGGATTGGTCCTCGACGATTGGCATCACTTCCAATCGCTCGAGTCGTTTCACGCCGGGCAGCGCCCCTCGCTCGAACTCTATCGCTTTCTCGCCGGCGACGAGCAAAACCGCATCGCCCGAGAGACTGGCCTGTTGCCCTGGTGGGTCGAGGACGAATTACGCTACCAACATTGGCGACCCGTCTCGGAATGGTTCCTCTATGGCCAGTTTCTCCTGTTCGGGAGAAATCCAGTCGGCTATCACGCCGTCAGTCTTATTCTCTACGCGATCGGGGTTCGCTGGGTGCTCGCACTGTTCCGCGTAGTCAGCAATAACGAGCGATTGTCCAGATGGGGCGTTCTGACATTTACAGTCCTCGCCGGCCATGCGATTCCTATCGTATTCATTTCCGCGCAGTCCGATCTTGTGGCATTGGTATTGTCCGCGGCCTCGATGGCGGTTGGCGTTCGATTTCTGCTCTGCGGCGGAGGATGGCGAGGGATCCTGTCCGCGGGCTGCTACGCCCTGGCACTCGGCTCCAAGGAGGCCTGCCTTGCGCTGGCGGTGATCCCGGTTTTTTTTCTGCTTAAGCCCGGCGATATGCGTTTTTCGATTCGTCGGATATTCGGCCTCTCGGCAATATTGACCACCATAGGTTTAGTCTGGCTTGGTTTTTATGTAGGAATGGGTTACGGTTCCAACAGTGTCGTGATGCTCAATCCTATTTCTGCGCCTCTGGATTACCTGTCCGCAGCGCCCGGCCGTATCGTGCTGTTGTTGTCTTCACTGATGATCCCCGTCAGTCCGTTCATACTCTATCTGCGACCGCGCGGCGAAGTTTGGATAGTCAGCTACTGCATCATCGGCGCGGCAGGCTGGATCCTGCTTGCGAGGATGCTGTGGCGTCGCTGTCGCCGTCAACCCGGCACAATCTTAATGGCACTATGGATCCTTCCGTTTCTTCCTCTATTGGCCTGCACCGTGCCCGATGACCGTGTGATGGTCCTCCCCAGTATCGGGTTTGTGTTTCTCGTCGGCGCATGGCTGATAGGCTCGCATGAAGACAAAACACGCCACATTCGAAAAGTTCCTTTCGTTCTATTTGTGCTATTTCAGGGCGTTTCCGCTATATCTGCTTCCCAACTCATGCGATTCGTCGAGTCTGATTGCGCCGCTTTCACACAATCCGTAGCGAAGGAATTCGATCATGATATGAGGCCCGGCGATTGCGCCTTTTTTCTAAACGTCGGCCGAGATTGGGAGGTGCTGTTCGTGCAGACACATATCGAGGCTTTAGAAGGAGTAAAAGGCATCCGCGCGGCGTTTCTCACGGACGCGGAACACGTGACGATTCATCGGATCGACGATTACACACTGCGGATGACGGCAAACAGCGATGGGTTTCTGACGAGCTATCTCGGCATGTTAGGCTCGCGCCGCGGCCGGCCTAGACAAGAGGGAGATGTATTCAAGGCGGGAGAACTGACCGGCCGGATCGTGAAAGTGATGAACGGTATCGTTCGGGGGGTGGAGATTCGATTTCAATCACCCCTGGAATCGCCGCACTACCGATTCTTTCGCTGTGATTCCACCACAGGTGTCCATCCCTGGAACCCGACGCCAGTGGGCATCACCTCTGAGGTACACGCATCGGATCCCTCGGATCCATTTGAACACGCGGCATCATCAACGCCGTGAATTCGTTCGCCGAGGGTGCGTCTTTCACCACGCGCGCCGGAACCCCGACAACTGTAGTCATAGGATCGACACTTTCAGTCACGACGGCTCCAGCCCCGACGATGGATTCAAAACCAATTCGCAGGCCCTGCACCACGGTCGCGCCGATCCCGATGAAGGCGGCGGATTCGACCGTGACATGACCGGCCAGCCGGACGCCGGGACAAATATGTGCGCTCGTCCCGATCATGGATTCATGATCCACGATGCAACCCGTGTTGAGGATCGCATAATCTCCGATCTGGCAATGTGCGCAGACCAGCGCGCCAGCGGCGATCACAACGCCCTTCCCGACCGATACACTCGTCGCGAGCTGAGCGGACGGATGGATGGCATTGATCAACTCAAAGTTGTTCTGTTCAAGGGTGTCGGCCATAGCCTTTCGAACACCGTTGTCGCCGATCGCGATGACGGCGTGCTCGATCCCTCTCTGCCGAAGTTCCCCCAACTGCGACATATCGCCGAGAACAGGCAAACCATCCACCCGCCTCCCGTGAAGTGCGAAATTGTTGTCCAGAAAAGCGACCGGTTTGTGTTCCCCGGCCTGAAGAAGAATATCAAGCACGACGCGACCATGCCCACCTGCACCCAGAATCAGTATCTCCATAGTCTTTGTCGCCTCACAACCGGCTTGCGCCCACCGGATATCCCTCTTCGATCTCAGTATCACTCGAGTTCACTGACATCCGCCGGGCGGCCCTGTCAATATCGGCCAAATCGGCCCACCCAATCAAAATCGCTCCTTTCAGGGTCCATCACAGTTCACCCGAGTCTGTGGCACCGGATTCCAACCGGTGTGAACCCCGGCGCAGTCGAATCAGTTGTAAGATGGGTCATCAGACCCATCTGTTGATCGTACGCGGTCGACCGATCATCCACTTCATTCCCTAATCCCCGTTTTCTTCTTCACATTCCGACCCTTGCCCAATATGTCACCCAATTCATCCAGGAACCCCGAGGTGCCGTCCCGCGTAAGAGTCGAGAGGGATAAAGAAGCGCGGAATCGGCCCGCCCAACGCGAAGAGCTATCTGGCACTTATCAGGGTTGCCGCCGCGGATCATGGAGCGGAAATGTAGCTTATTTTTAATACACCCAAATTGTTATCGGTCTATATCGCCGATTCTGCCGGGACTTCCGCGGCATTTGCCGGTACGGGAACGTTTCCTGTTTCAGGGATCAATAAGGCGGTTTCGAATGTTTTTCGGATTTATTACCGGTCGATAAGAACGATCAGAAGTTGGCGCGTGAACTCCGTAGGCCAAAAAAATGAGTGATCTCGAAGCCCATGCAACTGGATGAACATTGATCGCGCTTAATGAATCGAATCCCTGCTTCAAACTGGAACACCCCATGATTCAAAAAAATCAACCCGATACACTCTGCCAATCCGGTATTCAGCCAACACCGGATTCAATGTCTGTCCCAACCATAAGGATTTCCATCGGAGCCTCGGCGCTTCTGGTCCTGATCCTCTTGGTGACGTCGACCGGCTGTGGAAGCGCGAACTGGCTCCTAAACGGTTTTTCCGATCCGACCCAGGTGGGTAATTTCCGCGACCCTGTCTCCCTCGATATTCGTGATTATATGAGTATTCTCGAAGAACCCCTCGGCATACAGGATGCCGAAGAACCCACCGCCGATGACATGACGGTCGAATACGAAGCACAGCTCATCGGCCCTGGTGACTTTCTCCAGATCATCATTTTCGAATTACAAACCCCCGGTTTGCCCACCGAGCAGCGATTGCTGGTGGGAAATCTCGGCTATGTCACAATCATGATGTTGGGACCCATCAAGGTCGCCGGACTCACACCTCGTGAGTTGGAACTGGAGCTGACGGAGCAATTACGCAAGGCGGAGATTCTTCTCGACGCCAATGTGCAGGTCACGATACTCCAATCCTCCTCCTCCCAGTTCACAGTCATGGGACAGGTGCCCAGACCGGGTAATTTTCCCTTGCCGAAACCGGATTTTCGGCTGGCCAGTGCACTTGCCGACGCCGGCGGGGTGTCCGAACAGGCCGAAACTTTATACGTCATCCGCCATGGCGCGGCCTACCAGCGGGAAACAATGTCGGAGGATACGAGTCCTAAATCCGCCGACCAGACCGCGTCTTCCGAGGCGCCCTTGATGTTGTCCGCTGAAGGGATCGAACCGCCCCCGACAAGCCGTCCGTCAAGTCGTCCGGCCGGCGGCATCGATGAACTGGAAATCCTCGAGGGAAAGCCACGCAGTCGGCCCGGAGTTCCCGAATATGACCCGGCCACCGGCGAATGGGTGATTCGAGCCCCGGCCGATGAACCCGCGACCTCCGCCCCGGCCGATCGACCGCCGGAGAACATGCCGGTCCCACCGGATGTCGAGGAGGCCGAGGAGGAAGAAACCGAAGATTGGGGTCCAATGGTGCGGGTCATCGAGATTCCCGTGAAGGCTTTAATGGAGGGCGATCCCCGCTACAATATCGTGGTCCGGCCAAACGACCTGATCAATATCCCGCTTGGCAACGTCGGCGAGTATTTTGTCGGTGGAAATGTGGCCCGGCCCGGTGCCTACAACCTGACCGGTCGCCGGATCAACGTGAAACAGGCGATCGTGTCCGCGGGCGGTTTCAGCCCGTTGGCATGGCCGTCGCGGGCGGAGTTGACCCGCCGGGTGAGCAAGGACCAGGAGCAGACAATCCAGATCGATCTCGATGCGATCTTCGCCGGCAAGGCGGCGGATTTCTATCTGCGTCCCAATGACACGCTCAATGTCGGATCGTCACCCGCAGCGACTTTCCTGGCCGTCCTGCGAAATGCCTTTCGCGTGAGCTACGGCTTTGGGTTCGTTTATGACCGAAATTTTGCCGACAGCGATACATTCGCGGCTCGGGAACAGGTGAAAAATCGCCGCAGGATAGAAGCACAAGCCCGCGGAGTTCCCTTCTAGCACTATGCCTGGGGGGGGACACATGGGCCACTATCAGCTTTGGGCCAGTGCACGTGTGCCTCTGCTTCAAGCAGTGCATTAGGCTTTGTGTATCACAGCCTCAATAAATAGAATTGGGGTGCCACCGGCAGGCTCTACTTGCCGGTGTTAGACTGTATATCATTCCATGATTCGACTGTTGACGTTTTGAAGGCACGACCAAGATGACCACGGTACAGACAGGGGTGATGAACGCGGCCGACGAACAGCGCGTGCCCGGTTGGTGGGAATCCCTCGGCCCCATCGGCGTCGCCAAGGTACTCCTGGTTGTATCCCTCCTCAGTTGGTTCTACGGAGACCATCTCTACCGGCTTTTTCGTTATTGGCAACAGCCCGACTGGTCACACGGCTTCCTTTTGCCACCATTCTGTCTTTATCTCATCCACACTCGCCGCAAGGAGCTGTTGGCAGGCACGCATCACGGTTCCTTGTGGGGCGCGGCGCTGATAATCCTGGCCGTCACCACCTACACTTATAGCATTTATCTCAAGATCGGTTATCCGCAGCCGCTGACGATCCTTGTGATGCTCGCGGGGATTGTATTATTGATTCGAGGTTGGCGCACCCTCTGGATGACGATCTTCCCTATCGGCTTCCTTGTCCTTGCGATTCCCCCCCCGGTTCGACTCTATCGGGAGATCACACAACCCCTGCAACAGGCCGCTGCCTTCGTCTCGGCTCACGTCCTCAATGCCTTCCCCGGCGTCGAATCGGTCGAGCGCGCGGGCATCAACCTCGCCTATTACATGAACGACGGAGTGCATGGTACATTTACAGTAGCCAACGCGTGCAGCGGCATGCGCTCCCTCATGGCCTTTGTCGCCCTAGGCCTGGCGATGGCCTACTTCACGCCGCGGCCCCTGTGGCATCGGGTGGCCTTGGCCGCCTTCGTCGTACCTGTCGCCCTGTTTTGTAATATCCTCCGCGTCATTATCACCGGCGGTCTCCAAATGTACGGCCACAAGGATCTCGCCACCGGGACGCCCCACAGCCTTCTCGGGCTCCTTATGTTCGCATTGGGATTCGTGATCTATCTCGCATTTCTCTGGGTGCTCGATCACCTGTTTATCGAAGAGAACGACCCACCCACGATCACAGCCAAATCTATCGGAGGTGTCTGACGTGTCGCCTATCTCTCGTGGTCCCTTCCATTATTGGCTGGCAGTCATTCTCCTGACCGCCGCCGCGGCCGCCATGCAGGTTGCGAAGGACTACAAGATCCTGACGGTGATCAAAAAACCACTGCCCCTGCGTGTGCCCCTCAATGATCTAGACAGAGCCGCCCTGGCTCCCTTCCGGTTCGAGGCGTCCCGTTCAATGTCTCACGATATCGTTCAGGAACTGGGCACGGATCAATACATCTACTGGATCTTGTCGGATCCTGAGGCACGGCGTGGAAAAGACGGCCGAGTATCGGTCTTTGTAACGTATTACACCGACATCCAGGATCAGGTTCCCCATGTCCCCGAGGAGTGCTACTTTCAAGGCGCCTTCACGCCAGGCGACAATGATACTCTCACAATGAGACTGGATAAACTGGAACGAGAGATTCAAATCAGAAGATTGTCCTTCTACGCACCGAAACAGACGTCCAAACAGAGCGTCGTGTATTACACGATATGCGTCAACGGCGACTTCTATGCCAGCCGAACTCCGGTCCGGTTTCGGATGGGCGACCGGAAGGAAACGCACTTATATTATTCAAAAATCGAAATCTGTTTTCAGGGAAAGAGAAATCAGGATGTCGCCAATCTGGACGAACGCGCCCGATTGGTTATGGACAGAGTCATCGCCGAGCTGGTCAATACACACTGGCCCCTGAAGGGATCGGAACTGGGCGGCAATCACACAGCCCCTGAGCGGGAATAGGCAACACCAACAAAGGTTCAATCATGGCACGCAAACTCAATAAGAATGTAGTGGGGCTTCTGGTTCTGGTCGGCATGGCCCTTATGACAGTGACTGGTATTGTTCTCCTCCAGAGCATACCCAGGCAGGATCCCGAAAAATATGCCGCCGAAGCCCGGGAACTGATGGACAAAGGTGAGCCCGAAAACGCCATGCGAACCTACATGCGTGCGTTCTCGAAGGATCCCGCCCAGGATCCCGAATACCTTGTCAAGGCCGCCGAGTGCGCCATGGAAACGGGAGACATTTTAAAAGTCCGCTCATTGCTCGAACAGGCCAAGATTCGAAACCCCAGCCTACAGTCGGCCTTGCGCATGGGTCTGGAAATAGAATTCGATGTCACCGAACTCAACTCGAGCACCTCCCAGTGGAACCGCGTTCGCAAGCTCGCAGAAGACATGCTTTCCACCGAAGAAAACCGGGAGTCAGCCATCGCGCACCATGCGTTGGGCGCGGCCTATCTGGCCCTTCGAGAATCGGATTCGTCTTTCGAGGCCAAGGGTGAACAATACCTCCGACGGGCCCATGAACTGGATCCCATCGACGTGGATATCGTTCGCTCATTGAGCGAATTGATGTGGCGAAGGGCGAGCGAAAAGGATCTCAGCGGTGAAATCGAAGAGGCCGACGCCATTCAAAAGGAACGCAGCGCGCTTATCACCTCGGCCCTCGAAAAAAGCAAAGTCTCCGGAGATGAGAAAGCAGTCGAAGATTTCCAGCGTCTCAAAGCCAATCAGATGATTCGCGACGCTGCCTATTTTGAAAAGGCGCGCGGCTGGACCGACCGAGCCGAAACACTGAGAAACAAGGGAATCGCCGAATTGCGGGCCCTGGCGGAAAAGGAAACAACACGTGCCATCTGTCATTTGATGCTTGGAAATCTATACACCGGAACCCCCGGAACCGGCGTGAAACCAGATCTGAACAAGGCCGAGCAATATCTTAAGAAAGCCCTCGAGATCGATCCCAAGGACGGCGACATCTATCTCTCCCTGGGTCGCGTCCTTGACCTGCAGCGAGCCGATATGGCGAAAGGCTCCGACGCCGAGCAGGCCAAACTCAAGGAAGAACAGGCCCTCTACGAGGGCGGTCTCGAGAAAATCACCCGAACCGAACATTACAAAAAGTTTCGCAACCGACGAGCTCGACTTGCATTCATTCGTGAACTCTTTCTCCAGGGACTCAATCGTGCCCGATCGGCCAAGGCTGATTCCGACAAGGAGGCCGGTCTCGTCACTGCGGAGTCATGGCTGGAGCGCATGAAGGAAGAACTCAGTTCAGGATCATTCCAGGTCAAGTTTCTGACAGCGCACCTGTTGAATGCCAAGGGCGATCTCAAATCCGCCACGCGCGAGGCTGAGGCGGCCAAACGCAGTACCGCTACCGGGGTCAACAGCGATCTGATGCGACTCCTCACGGATTTATACATTCGACAAGGGCAGTGGGGCGCTGCCCGGGAAACTCTGTCGGAGGCCCTCAATCTTCCCTCCCAGAGATTCGATCCCCTCTTGCACATGGAAATGGGTCGCGTTCTGTTGAAGCTCAACCGTGCCACAGAAGCCCTGGCTCATCTCAAACCGACCCAACCCCCATCCCTCCAGAAGGCCCTGGAGTCGGATGAAACAGCTATCCGTCTTAGAATTGAAGCCTATCGTCAACTCAGCCAGTTCGAATTGGCCGAGGCAGAGATTCGACGCCTGGGAGAGGGAACCCCCACCGGCGATTTATATTTGGGCATCGCCCTCATGTGGCAAGAGCGCTACGACGAGGCGGAGGCGAAAATTCGCGCTGCCCTGACCAACGAGCCAGACAATATCCGCGTCGTCCGGGCACTCCTCCAATTACTCCAGAAGACCAATCGGCTCGACGAAGCCCGAGCCTTCGTCACTCAACGCTTGGAGGCCGATCCTGACAACCGCGAATTGAAACAATACGAGTTGCTCCTCGCGACGGACGAGCAGGGAGAGGCCCGAGATGAGCGAATACTCAAGTTCATCGAGAGCGAAGAAGATCCGTTTACCCGATACGCTTCCCTTGTCGGGTTTTATGAATCCCGTGACAAAATTGGGAAGGCACGGGAATATCTCGAACAGGCTGCGATCATTCGACCAGATAATCCCAATATCGTCGAACAGCAGTTTCGTCTGGCCCTGGTAGCCGAGGACTGGGAGACCGCCGAACGGTATGCCCAGCGTCACGCCGAACTCAATGTCGACGGCACCGAGGGTAAGATGGCTGAAGGCCGACTGGCCCTCGCGAAAGGACTCCAACAAAAGGCAGCCGATCACAAAGATGAGGCCGGCGCGCTCTTCAATCAAGCCATCGATCTCATGCGGCTCGGCCTTCAGCGATACCGAAACTACTCCCTCGGTTGGACCTATCTGGCCGGAGCCTGCATGGAGGCTGGTCGAAAGGCCGAGGCCAAGCGCGAATTGGAACGTGCCCTCGAGGTTGATCCCACCAATGCCCATGCGAGCAAGTTCCTCGCCCGAATCGCCATGATGGAAGGCGACGAAAACGCCGAGCGAAGACACCTTGTGCGGGCGGCGCGATCACTGGGAAATGATCCACTCATCAAGGATCGTATCCAGTACTATCAAGAAAAGGAAAATCCGCTCAAGGGAATCGAGCAACGCGAAAAAAACCGAGCCTCCGACCCGAATAACTTGAAAAATATCGTGTTACTCGCCCGCCTCTACGCGGATGAACGCGTCGGAGAATACGATAAAGCCGAGCAGGCCTACCTGGAGGCCATTAAACTTTCGGAAGACGATCTGGCAATCGCGCGCGAGGTAGCCTCCTTCTATGGCTCCAAGGAAGTAGGCCGGCCGTTGGAGGGCGAAAAACTACTCATGGACATGCTCCGAAAAGAGGAGGATGTCGCCAAAAAGGCACTCATCTCCTGCTCCATTGGCCAGTATTTTGAGTCATTGGACGAACTCCAGACGGCAGATCGCCACTACCGGCAGGCGGTCTTCCTCGATCCCTCGGTCAAAACGCTTGCCCTGGCGGCCCAGTTCTTTTCGCGAACCGGTCGCTACAAACTTTCCCTCGAACACCACGAAAAAATACTCGAACTCGCCAAGGATGATCCGGAGCTGACTCGTGAAACACAATCTCGAATGATCGCCATCATGCTTTCGATTCGTGATTTGGAGGGAGCCAAGGCCCTGATTGATGCCTTTGTCGCCCGCTACCCGGACGACGAAGATGGCATGATCTACGAGGGCGCCTATCACCGCCTCGGCGGCGACATCGAAAAAGCCAAGGCGGCCTTCGACGCCCACCTGGATCGAAATCCGGACAACCCCCTCGCCCTATGGCAGCGGGGCATGCTCTCACGGCTCCGAGGCCGATGGGAATCCGCTATCGAGGATCTCCGAAAGGCCAAGGCATTTAGCCCAACCGGATTCGGATACCAGCATCGTATCGCCCTGGCCAACTCACTGATTGAATCAGGGCGCGTCGACGCGGGCATCAGTGAACTCCAACAGATCATCGAAGACGATCCCGATCACGAGGTAGCCGTCGAAAGCCTGCTTGATGCCTACATCCGACTCGGCCAGGCCCGGTTCAAGGAGGGAGAAACCCTTGCATACAAATATATGCGTCTGTATCCATACAACGAAAAGTGGCCCACGTTCCTTGGTAAATTATCCGAACGCGTTCTGGATTGGAATAAGGCGATCCATGGATACGAAAAGGCCGCGGAACTCGGACACTTTGAAGCAAAAACTGTTGAGGCGCTGTTCAACGCCTATCGCCACGCGAATCGCCCCGGCGATATCGTCGAATATGCATCGAAGAAGTTCTCCGAAAAATTGCTGGACAACATGCCCGGCGCCCTCTCTCTTGTCGGATGGGCCTATGCGCAGACCGATCAAAGGGACAAGGCGTTCCCGGTATTCGTACGCGCGCTAGCCGCCTCCAATCGAAAATTTGAACCCTTCACCCGAGTTATGAACGAGATGGTACAAACCTTGGGAAAGGATGAATCTCTCCGAAATGTCAACCAGCGCAGTGAGAATGACCCGACGAATATCGACATGCATATGGCCAGCGTCTTCTTGTCCCAGAGGAAGGGGAAATTCGAGCAGGCGATCGAGGGATGTGATCGGATCATTGCCATGGGCGTGCAAAGCGAAGATCAGATCTTCGCCCGTCTCGCGAAGGGGATGCTCCTTAAGGCGGTTAACCGGCTCGACGAATCCAAACTCGAATATGAGGCCGTCCTCACGCTGAATCCTGACCAGGCGATGACTCTCAACAATCTCGCATACCTCCTCGGTGAAGACTTGAAAAATCCCGCCGAGGCCTTGCCCTATGCCGAGCACGCCAGCCGCCTCCAGGCGAATGATGTCGATGTCCTGGACACCTACGGGTGGATTCTGGTCCTGAATAAACGATACGGAGAGGCCGCGGGCACCCTCCTGCGCGCCTTGGAACTCGACCGGAACAACTCATTGAACCCGGAGAAACGCAGCTTGGATGTCTTATATCACCTCGGCCGCCTGTATCTGATCCAGGGCAACAAGGAGGAGGCAAAAAGTCGGCTCGACGAGGCCAACAAAGTTGCCGAAGCCCAAGGCCGGACCGATTTTCTGCCGAAGATATCGGAGGCACTCAAGGAATTGGAGTCTAGCCACTAATCACAGTAAGACGCGCAGTATTTGCGCTGCCTAGATAGTGGACAGGAAGGGGCGTCGGGATGACATCGCCCATGACAGCCAGGTGCCATGCCCAAGCCTCAAGGCGCGGGCATGCGAACCGTGTGGGGCCGAGAATCCATTCTCCGCTCCTGAGTACCAGGTGCTTGTTCTGACGAGAACGGTCCATTCGATAGGCCGGCAGATTCAGGCAGGGAGATGAAAAAGAAGACGCGCAGTTTGCTGCGCCGATCAAACAGTCGTTGACGAGGACGTGAGATGACATCGCTGACAGCGGCAACGCCGGCAACGGGCGGACCCATCGCCCCTGACCAGGCCCGGCGCCCCGGTCCCCCGCCGGATTCGGGCATTGCCCTGAGCGGTGGCGATGTCGTACGCATCCTTCGACAACGCCTTGTTCTCATCCTTGTCATCTGGATCATCCTCAGTGGTCTCGGCGTCGGTTTCACCTTCTTTATGCGCGTGTACTATCCGGTCTATCGGGCCGAATCACTCGTGCGTGTCGATTCCGTTCGGCCCAAGGATGTGACCAATCCTCTCCAGACCGAGTTGATCCAGGAACAACTTATCGAACGCGAGCTTCAAACCCAGGCCCTCCTTGCCCGAAGCGAGACCGTGCTTGCCAACGCATTGAAGGATCCGGACCTCAGGCGAACAGAGTGGTTTGTGGAGGCACAGGAAGACGCCAAGGCCCGCGGCGAAAAAATTGAGGACCAACTGACCGACATTCTTGGTGTTTCCCCCATTCGGGACACCAATTTTATTCGCATAACTGCCGGCTGGCGCGTTCCCAAGGAAGTGGCCCTTATCGTCAATACCGTCGTCCAGGAATACCTGAAGCTCATCGAGGGCCACCAGGAACGATCGATCAGTGAATCCAAAGATCAATTAGACGAAGAACTCATCCGCACGAGAAAATTACTGTCGGCGAAAAAAGAGGCGATCGACACGTTTCGCCAGACGCGGGATTATTCCGATTTTAGTGTCCAAACGGCCGCCCAGCGAACACAGGATCTCACCACCAATCTGGTTGAACTCGAGCTCGAAGTACAAGGCTACAAATCGCAATGGGAATCCATCAAGACCTTCAGTGCCGGGGAACTTCCCATTACCGCCGATCTTCAGGAAATTCTGGCGAAAGATCCCTTGATCTATCAACTCGATCAGGCCCTCATGATCGCCGAGCAGAATTACGAACGATACAGGCAGAGTTATGGTGAAAAGCATCAGATCGTCCGAAACGCTCGGATAGAACGCGATGCCGCCGAGGCCCGCGCCAGCGAAGAAAGGGCAGTCAAGACCCTCAGCTTCCAGAATCAGATGATCCAGCAGGCCGAGCGGAACGTTATGGAGGGAAACGAGCAGGTCGTGCTCCTTCTTGAAAAAGTGAATCTGGCCAAGGCTGAGCAACGCGACTTGGAGAACAAGCGAGCCGAATATACTTCGATGGAGGAGGAAATCGACATCCTCCAATTGCAAGTTGAAAAACTATCGGAAACACGCGACCAGCTCGTAATCATTCTTCGACAGGAGCAGACGGTTCAGATCGGCGTGTCGACGAAGGCGCTCGTGCCCGAGCGAATCAGCAGCCCGCAGTTGACCATCTGGATCCCCGCCGGCGTCCTGTTGGGCCTTTTGGCCAGTGTGGGTTTGGCCTTCCTCCTCGAATTGACCGACCAGTCCGTGCGAACCTCGCGCGACGTCATCCGCGCTCACCTCCCTGTCCTGGGAACCATCCCCACCACAGACGACGACGAGGTAGAGATCGAGCGTGTCGAAACCGCGAGCCTGGACGCCCCTCACTCCATCGTCGCCGAGGCATTCCGCACGCTTCGCGCCAACCTGTTCTTCAGCGCCCCCGCCGAACAGCAGGGCGTGATCCTCATTACCAGCCCCAGCGGCGGAAACGGCAAGACAACCATTGCCACCAACCTGGCGATATCCGTCGCCCTCAGCGGCCGACGCGTCCTGCTCGTGGATGCCAATTTTCGGCGGGCCTGCCTCCCCAAGATCTTCCCCAACATGAGGCCCGAAGGTCTGAGCAACATCCTCATCGGTCAGGGGAACCTGGCCGACTACGTGACCCAAACCGCTGTCCCCGGGCTTGATGTCCTCAGTGCCGGCCCCGTCCCCCCCAATCCGGCTGAACTCCTGGGCAGCAGCTACCTTCGTGATGTCGTGGTCGACGCCCGTGCCCACTACGACCAGGTACTCTTTGACGGCCCACCGGTCCTGCTGGTCAGTGATGCCATGGTCCTCGCCGGGGCTGTGGACGGCTGCCTCCTTGTTTGTGAATACCGTCGCACCTCCCGTGGTGCCCTACAAAGAACACAGGCCAACCTCCAGGCGATCAGCGCGCGCGTCTTTGGGGCGGTCCTCAATCAGGTCCAGTCCCGTGCGGGCGGCTATTTCCGGAAGGCCTACCGCGAGTTCTACGAATACAACGAACCGGACGAAGGATCAGACGAAACCGCTGCGACACGCCTGGAAGCATCCACGCTGAGCGCGGCGACTTTGACAGCCGAACCCGGATCTCCCGACGATACCGAACGTCGGGGTGGCGGTGGGGCGGCGACCGAAGCGATGGATACAGAGCCATTCGCCGAAGCCCCCGCGCCGATCAATTGGGAGGAAGACGCCAGGGAGGATCCAGTCGCGGAGTTACCTGATCTCGATGATCTGGAGGACTTGAATATCATCGAGGACCACGATTTGAGTGACCGCGTCGACCAGGAAGTGGCCGATCCCGCTAGCGAAGAGGGATCATTCCCCTATCCTCCCCCGAACGAATCGCCCCAGGACCCAGACGACCTTCTCGCGGACAGGAGTGAACCGCGCACGGATGCCGATCAGTCCTGGACCGACACGACCCCTGCTGCTGACAAGCCACAGGCGGACACAACCCAGCCTATGACGGATTCCGGAGAACCTCATCCTGCCGGCGGTTTCGATGTAGCCACCCCCGAAGATCTCACCCCTCCCGACGTCGAAACATCCATGAGTGATCCCGTTGATCTGGATGATGACCTCGTCGATCTTGATGGCGATGATTTCAGAATCGACGAAGATTTCGATCTGGACGACGACTCTGAGCCACCCCCGTCAGACTCGCGCCCATCATAAGAAACCCCCATAGAGCAGGCCGGGTGCCACCGGCAAACTCTGCTTACCCGTGCCGATCCCCAGTTTTTTTTCTTCTTATGTTGTTTCTTCTTCTTTCATTTTGACTTTTCGACGTTTTAACTTTTTGACGTTTCTCCATCGTTTTGACTTTTCGACTTTTCGACGTTTAACTATTGCCCGCCTCAGTGGTGAAATAACCCCGCGAGGATCAAGGGACAATTGAGCTTCGAAATGGATACACTCGTGGCAACTCCGGCAAAAACAAAAAAATCATCCATCTCCCTCGCCCGGTCAATCCTCAAAGAACAGATATCCGGCCTGACAGCCCTCTCCGATATGCTAGGGGATAACTTCAACCGGGCACTCGACCTCATCGCGGCAGCATCGGATCAGATGGTCGTCACCGGCATTGGCAAAAGCGGCCTCATCGCCAGAAAAATCGCCGCCACCCTCTCCAGCACCGGCACCCCTGCAATCTTTATTCATCCCGTCGAAGGCGTTCATGGAGATCTCGGAGCCGTCAACCCGGAGTCTGTTCTGCTTGCCCTCTCGAAGAGCGGCCGAACCGAGGAACTCGTGAAGTTCGCAACTTATTTTCGTCGTAACGGCGGCCGCCTGATCGTCGTTTGTGAGCCCGGTCCGTCGCCGCTCGCCGAACTGGCGGATGTGGTCTTGCTGATTCCAGGCCTCCCCGAGGCCGGCCCCCTCGGCCTTGCCCCTACGACGAGCACTCTATTGATGCTCGCCCTGTGCGATGCCGTTGCCATGGCCCTTCTGGACACCAAGGGATTCGGCGAGGAGGATTTCGCCCGTACCCATCCCGACGGCAATCTCGGACGCCGTATTTTGCTCCGTGTCTCCGACCTGATGCATGCCGGTGACAAAATGCCGATCGTGCAAGACGCCGCGCCGTTCAATGAACTCCTGCTGGAGATGACCACCCGCCACCTGGGAATGGCCTGTATTGTCGATGCCACCGGCGGCTTGTCGGGCGTCTTCACCGATGGCGACCTCCGCAGATTGTTCACGCGAACAGAGAAACCCGCATCTCTCACGGCCGCCGAGGCTTGGACGCAGAGCCGCCGCGATCCCGAGGATCCTCCGGTTCAATGTTCGACAGTCACTCCCACAACCCTCGCTGTCGAATGTCTCCGGCTTATGCGTGATAGCGAAATAACGGTTCTGGTCGTCTCCGAATCAGGTACAACACCCGACGGCATCATCCGATTACAGGATCTCGTCCGCGCCGGTCTCGGCTGACTCGTAACTCGAAACCCATTATGATTCTCACCAATCGAACCCATCTCCAGACCGCCAAAATAGAAACCATGATACTGGACGCTGTCACCGACTGGCCGTATGAAGGACTCCGTGTCTGTGTTCGTTACAGCCGCGGGGCGGACTTTTCGGGTTCGTGCTATTACGACTCAAACACCATCTACATCAATCTCGGACGACACAACCGATACCCCTACCGAATGCAAACACACATTGCTCGACCGGAGTCCAACCGAACCCACTGGTGGCGCGAGCTCTATGAATTGGAGCTCGCCGGTCCGGAAGAATTGATTCTGTTTATTTTCTTGCACGAGTTCTACCATTACCTTATCCGCCTCGCGGGCCGCAACGGTCGCCAGAAGGAGGGCCGGTGCGATCGATTTGCGACACGGACGCTGGTCGACGATTTCGGCGCCGCTGTACTGGACAGTCATGGGTGTCGCGTCGAACGCCGGTTGTGGGATTTTCAGGATTTGGACGGGTTCGTTGCCAAGGCCCGGAAGTTGAGCCGTCAAAGGAAGGGCGGCAGTGAGACCCAGAAACCCCTTCGTCAATCCGCCCGGGAGAAACAGGCAAAACCCCCCCTCGACAACCCACTCCTCTTGTTTCCAGACACATAGAATCCCAAGAATCACCAGCACAATTCTTGGCAATAGTAATCCCGCTATTGATATGCAACATTATTGTTTATATAATATTACATATATTTTACCCATAAAGCACATGGGCCACTTCAGCCCGATCCGGCTAGAGAAGGAGATCGCTTTGGATGGTCTGGGGTTTTCTTCAGAATCAGTGCATACAATAAAATGCACGACGTCAGTGGAATCCTCCAGCCTGTTCAAACTGGATCGGCCAGCAAAATCTTGTCTTCCACTCGCTGCGGCACCCCTTGACCGCGCCAAGTTTCCGGGGTGCCGCACGCCTTTTTACCCAACCACACGCCGATCTTTTTCTTCTTCTCTGTTTCTATTTTTCTTCTGATAATTTTGACTTTTCGACGTTTTGACGTTTCCCTCAGATGTTCATCAGGTGATCGGGATTCTCCCGGGCGAATTGCTCGACCACTTCTGCATATCGACGAATGGCGGATGTGATCGCCCCTGTCTCGTCTTCGGCTTCATCAGGATCAATCAAGGGTGGCGTGAGAATAACCTGAAAGTAGAAATTTCGCCGTGAAACGACAAATCCCTGGAGGGTTGTGGATCGACAACGGATGGCGATCTGAAGCGGCCCGATGAGCAGATCTCGAGGCTCGCCGAAGAGCACTGCGGGCATCGTCTTGGTGTGTTCTCCCCGCTTTCGATCCGCGTCCAGAAGGCTGGCCACAATCTTATTGCCCTGAAGATGGCGATAGATGCCCCGGGGAAAGGATGTGGCCGGAAAGAGTTTCATCGACGAGACTTCGGGAAACGTCTCTCGATACCTCTGCTGGATGTATCGCCGAACCGGGCTCTCCTTTGAATCCCGTATCCCCGCCAATTCATACCCGAGAAGCGCCATTATCAAGCCGGCGACATGGTGTGATCCAAAATGACAGAGCGCGACATAAACGCCATTCCCCTTGCTCAGGGCGTCGTCGATGTGCGACAACCCGATCAGCTTGATGCGATTCATCAGCTTGCCGCGGGGGATCCGATCCATGATCGTATAAAACATCTTGTCGCATCGGATCCGCATGAAATACCGACAGGTCACACGCCGCCGCCGACCGTCATCCAGTTCGTCCCCGAACAGGCTCAATAGTTTTCCGTGGACACGCCGCCGCCGCTTGTAATCCGTGAGGTATTCAAGAAAGCCGAAGCATTGGCCCAGTTTGTATAAACCTGAAAGACTGAAGCAACGAATCCACACCACCAGAAAGGTGCGGACGACCCCGATTCTGAATCGTGTGATCAGGGGAATGGACGCGGATCGATCCGTCAGCGACGCCGGTGCGGCGGCGAAATTCGCGTCATGGGGAGGGTCTTCCTGCGAGGCGAGGTGTCCCATCGATCCGACAGGCTCCGGGATCAATCTTCTTCTTTCTTTTTCGGCTTGTGCTTGTCGATGACCGCCTGCATCTCATGACTCGGCACATTCTCGTAATGAGAAAACTCCAGCGAATAACTCCCCTTGCCGCCGGTCATCGAACTCAACCTCGAATGGTAGTCGGTCAGCCTTGCCAGCGGCACCTGGGCGGTGATCATGGTCAGGTCCCCCGGCAGCAAGTCCTGCCCCGTCGGCCGGCCGCGGCGTTGGGCCAGATCGCCGGTGATGTCGCCCACGTTCTCCGACGGAACCGTCACCTCGACATCCACGATCGGCTCGAGCAGTGTGGGCCGGGCCTTCAGGACCGCATCTTTGAACGCCATCTTTCCGGCGGTCTTGAAGGCCACCTCCTTCGAATCCACCGGGTGGTGCTTGCCGTCGTGAACCGACACCTTGATATCCTGAAGCGGAAATCCGGCCAGGGCGCCCTGTTCCATTAATTCCACGACTCCCTTTTTGATTGCCGGCTCGAATTGACCGGGGATCGACGCGCCGAATATATCCCACGACCACTCCATCGGCGGATCGCTGCTGCGTTCCATGGGTTCGATCCGAAGATAGACCTCGCCGAACTGACCGGCGCCGCCCGTCTGCTTCTTGTGGCGATGATGGCCCTCGGCCTTGGCAGTGATCGTTTCGCGATAGGGGATCTTGGGCGGCTTGGTGTCCACCTCGACCTTGAAATGCTTGGCCATCCTACCCAGGATTGTGCGCAGGTGCAGATCGCCCGTTCCGCTGATGACCAGCTCGTGCGTCTGGGGGTCGTGGGTGGCACGAAAACATGGGTCGGTCTCGGAAAAACGTCGGACGGCGTCTCCGATCTTGGCCTCGTCGCCCCGCGATTTCGACTCGATGGCCAGCGAATACATTGGCGTTGGTATCTTCGGCATCGCGATAGTGCCCTCGCGAGGTTCGGTGAACAGGGTACTTCCGATGGGCAACTCGAGCTTTGCGATAGCAAAGATATCGCCGGCGATCACTGAATCGATATCCTTGTGGTCTCCCCCCTTAAACTTCATCAGGTGTCCAGGTCGCTGCCCCTTGCGATCTCCCGAGAGAACCAGATTGGCATCCGGCTTCAACGCGCCCCCTAAGGCGCGGACGAAGGGGTATTTGATGTGGCTCTTGGGATCGACCGACACCTTGAAGACCTGGCCCACGAAGGTATCGCCTTCCGTGGCGATGGGCTGATCAGCATCTCCCAGTCGGATGCTACGCTGCTTGCCCTCGAGCGGGGATGGGCAGCAGTCGGTCATGAAGGAGAGTAGCTCCTTGATTCCCATCTCACCGGTCGCTTGAGTAAACAGGACCGGGACGATGGTGCCGGATGCGAGGGCCTTCACGAAATGGGTTTTGACATCTTCGACGCTGAGCGTTCCCTCGCTGAAATACTTTTCCATCAACGCGTCATCGCATTCGGAGACCCGCTCGACGATGTTGGTATGAACCTCGGCCACGGATGAGAAGTCAGCCTCTCCCGAATCCTGACCGATGCAGTCGATCAGGGACTTCCCGCCACCGGTGGGTAGATTGACCGGCGACACGATGTCACCGAAGGATTCTCTCAGGCTGTCTACCAGGGCCGGCAGGTCGGCCGTTTCGGCGTCGATATGGTTGACGACGATGACGCGGGCCAGGCCGAATTTACGGGCATTGTCCCGCATGCGGCGGGTGTTGACCTGGATCCCCCCCGCGGCGTTTACCACGATTACGGCTGTCTCGACCGCGGCCAGGGCCGCTACTGCGGGGCCGATGAAGTCTGGCGCGCCGGGGGTGTCGATCACATTGAGCACCTTGCCGTTATGGGAGACATACAGAACATGCGAATCGATTGAGTGGCCCTGCTCTTTTTCGTCTTCATCCAGATCGAGATGACTCGTTTTTTCGGGCACGCTTCCGAGCCGACTGGTGGCGCCGGTGACATGGAGAAATGCCTCGCAGAGAGAGGTCTTCCCGGAACCACCATGTCCGACGATTGCGATATTGCGAAGATTACTGGTTGTGTAGTCAGGCATGTATACCACCTCCAAGATTGCAACTGCTGCCGCCCCGGGGATACCCCAAGATGCCTCCGCGATCGCGGATTTCCAGGCTGACAGCAGGGTCCGGTATGCTATCACGGCGAATTGTGTCGGACAAGAGGGGGTGGGTGGGGGTGGGATTGTGTAAAAATAAAGAATCGGCGGCCGCCCCCCCAAGCACGGCCACCGATCTGAATCAATCAATGGGTCCGAAAAACCCACGGGACTGCTCCGCACTGTGTGTCGATCGCACGGTTCGGATGACAGATCGCCCTGATTTTACCTTTTCTCCACCCCATCTTCGGCCGGACCGGTCCCGGGGTTTCGTTTCAATTCAAGCGGAACGAAGAATCCCCCCTCACGGCTTTGGGAAACGTCAAAACGTCAAAACATCGAAACGTCAAAATAACAACGGAAACAGGAAAAGAAGAAGAAGAGAAGAAGAGGGGCTTGCGCGTGGAGTGGGCGCGGAGGGGGCGCTGGGGATTTGTTGATTTCAGGATTCAAATCTGAAATCTCATAGTTCAGATTTCAGCGTTACTATTTGGATTATTTTTTTGTGGGGGGGAGCGGTTTCGGATATTGGGTATTGGATTGGGGAATGATTGTCGGGGGGCGTGCTTACGCGGCCCGACGCTGGCGGACCGGGTGAGCATGGCTCCCGTTGGGAAGGATCTTCGGGTGGGGGTGGACCGAGAGGGGATTCTCGGTCCAGCGGTTGGGACGCCATGCCCGCGCTTCGCTTGGGCATGCCACCCTATTTCTTGGGCATGCTGCCCTATTTCTTGGGTATGGCACCCTTTTGCTTGGGCATGCTGCCCTGATGGTCGAGCGTTCGCATGCTTACCCGTCACGATACTGCCGTGACGTGTA
>CAYXGR010000002.1:38040-39380 GCA_964464525.1 uncultured Planctomycetaceae bacterium | reverse complement strand
GTGGCCCTTCAGGGGGCGGGACTGGCGATGGTCTTTATCCTGCCGTTTTTGGCGCGGCGGCGGTTTGAGGCCGAAAACTGGCAGAGCTGGGTGCTGACGGCGGCCATGCCGGTCATGCAATTCTTCACGATTTTCTGGAATCACTTATACGCGCGTATTCCATCGTGGCTGTATCTGGCGATCATCGCGGTGTTGAGTTGCATCCCCATCGCGCTCATGGCCTTTGCCCAGAGTATGACTTTGTTGATGGTCTGCCTGGTTGTGGCGGCCTTCGGCGGGGCGGGGGGTGGCGCCGGTTTGTCACCGATTAATGCCGATCTGCTTCGGAATTGCTATCGGGATCGCGTCCGGGGCCGCGTCTATGGGATGATCACGGCGTCGCAATTCTTCGGCGTCATCGTGGCCGGGTGGATCATGGGCCGTTGGTCGGACCTCGATCCGAACGGCTACCGATTCTTTCTCCCGCTGACGGCGGCCTCGCTGGCGACGGGCCTGTTCCTGTTCGCACTCATCTCGCGCACGGAGGTGTTTCGACGGCGGCCGCGCCCGGTCGTGGAGACCGGTCAACAGTGGTGGACGCCGCTTCGAGACATGGGGCGCATTCTCCGGGCCGATCGCCGCTTCGCCGCCTACGAGACGGCCTTCATGTCCTACGGGGTGGGCTGGATGATCTGTGCCGCCTTGGTTCCGCTGTTGGCCAAAGACAAGCTTGATCTGGATTACGGCCAGTTTTCTCGCTCCACGATCATCGCCTTTCAATTCACCATGATCCTTATGCTCGTGCCGATGGGGCGGCTGGCCGATCGGGTGGGTGCGGTGCGACTGGCGGCGGGGTCGTTCCTGTGGCTGACGCTTTATCCGCTGGGGCTGCTGTTCGTGCCGGTGGGTTCGGAGGTCTGGCTGGGGGTGCTGACGATGCTCTATGCACTGGGGATGACGGGGGTGCACTTGACGTGGACGCTGGGGCCGGTCGGCTTCGCGCCGGATGCGGAACGGGCGTCGCATTATCTGGCGGTGCACGGGACGCTGGCGGGGGTTCGCGGCATCGTGGTGCAGGGTGTCGGCATCTGGCTATACACCGTCACGGGGCGGTTCTGGCCTGCGATGCTGCTGGGGGCGGCGGGCTTTCTGTGGGGATCGATACGGATGCGGCGGTTGGCGCGGGAGATGGGGTAGGGGAACGTCGAAAAGTCGAAACGTCAAAACGTCAAAACGTCAAAATAAATACAACAACATACAACGTGGGTGTTCGATGAGTTGGGATAAGATTCAGGTATGTTTACCCGTCATGCGGAGGCTTTGACGAGTGTGTTCAACAGATGGGTCGATGACCCATCCTA
>CAYXGR010000002.1:21608-37940 GCA_964464525.1 uncultured Planctomycetaceae bacterium | reverse complement strand
CTGAAGAACCAACAACAGAAACAACTGAAAAACACGGGAAGGGATTCCCGTTGAGGAGAACCGAGAAAGGATTCTCGGTCCAGCACGGCTACGGGGTGCGTTCAACAGATGGATCGATGACCCATCCTACGCAGCTCGGTCCGCACAGCGGACCCTACGGGACTGATCGATAGGCGCGCCGCGGGTCAGGGCGCGGTGGTGAAGGACCAGAGGGCGCCGGTTGTGGTGCCCGAATCGTTTACGGCGTCGATGCGCCAGTAGTAGGTCGTCCCCGCCGCCAGGGTGCCCGGGCTGTAGGAGCGCTGGGACTGATTGCCCTGGAAGGTGGGGTTGGCCATGACGGTCCCGAAGTAGATGTCGTAGCTGGTGGCGCGATCGGCGGCGGCCCAGGTCAACGATGTCCCGGCCGCGACGTCGGCGGCGCCGTTGAACGGAATGGGCAGATTGACCTGTTGTGGGACTGCCAGCGTGGTGAAGCGCCAGATGTCTCCCTGGGTTCGCGTCGTACCATCGGCTGCAACGGTATCCACACGCCAGAAGTAGGTCGTGTCGGCGATCAGTGCGCCGGGATCGAGGATCGTACCGATCGTGGTGAAGAGCGTGACACCGGGCGGGATGGACAGGACCGATGCGCTGCCGACCATCGCCTCGTTCGTTCCGAGATAGGCTTCGTGAGAGAGGGCGCCGTCGCCCGTTGTCCAGCCGAGCGTGGTGTTGATCGAGACATCCATCTCGAAATGGGCGGGCGTCGGTGCTGATGTTTTGCCCGGGCCGGTGCGGAACTGCCAGATTTCGCCCTTCGTCGTGTGGTTCATCGTGCCGTCGGTCGTGACGGAGTCGATTCGCCAGTAGTAGGTGGTCATGCCCTGAAGGTTGCCGGGGTTGAACGGCGGCGGGCCGGTCATGACATCGAAAGCCCCCTGGAAGACCGGGCTGGTGTGGTCGGCATTGGCGACGGTGGTCTGGTTCATGCCGAAGTAGATGTCGTGTGCAGTGGTGTTGGCGGTGTCGGGGGTCCAGTTGAGCATGGGCGCCAGGAAGACGCCGGTCATGCCATCGGCGGGCTGCGGATCGGTGGCCTGGGCGGCGCCGGTGGTGAACTCCCAGAGTTCGCCGGGCGTCGTGCCGGTTGCGCCGACGCTGTCGATGCGCCAGTAGTAGGTCGTCATGGGGGCGAGGGTGTCCGGGTCGAACAGGGTGCCCGTCACGTTGTCGCGGAAGATGCCGATTGTTGAGGTCGTCGCAGTGGCGACGATCATTCGGTTGGTTCCGAGGAAGACGTCGAAGCTGTCGGCGCCACTCGCGGTCATCCACTCCAGATTGATATTGACATCGACACCGGTGGCGATGTGCTCGGGCGTCGGGCCGTCGGGCCGTGCAGGGGCCGTAGTGAAGTTCCAGATGTTGCCTTTGACGACGCCTCCTGGCGATCGGGCATCGATGCGCCAGTAGTAGGTGGTGTTGCCATCAAGTTCCATGGCGGGTGTGAATGTAGTCCCCGAGACTTCCGTCTTGAACACGGCGCTGGTGGTGTCTGCGCTCTGGACCATGGACTGATTGGTTCCGAGATAGACGTCGTAGCCGGGGGCGACCACGCCGGGCATCCACTCGAGCATCGTGTCGAGGGCGATTCCCATCTCACCGACGGCGGGTGTGGGCGAATCACTGATTTCCGGCAGGGCGGCGGTTCGGAATCGCGAGATCGTGCCCGTGGTGGTGCCGCCGGCGCCGACGGCATCTATGCGCCAGAAGTAGTTGGTGTCGGGGTTGAGATCGATAGGATCGAAGGTCTCGGGGGCCGACCCCGTGGCGATCGGCATTGCGATCCGGGCGGTGGGGACGGCGTTCAGTACGTCGTTTTCATTGGTGCTGAGAAAGATCTCGTAGCTGAGGGTGTTGCCGGTGGGATCGGGATCCCATCCGAGGATGATGTCGATGGCTACATTCGTGTCGCCGTCGGCGGGGGCGAGACCGGCAGTGCGGAGCGGGGGCGTGGTGGTGGTGAAGGTGAAGACGTCGCCCCGGGTCGTTCCGCCGGGACCGATGGGGTCGATCCGCCAGAAATAATCTTTGCCGCCGATCAACGAACCAGGATCGAAGAAGGTGTTTGAGGTGTTATCGAGGAACTCAGGGCCGCCCCGGGTTGCACCGGCGATGGCGGCATGATCTGTTCCCAGATAGAGATCGAAGCTCTCGATATCGGGCGAGGCCGTCCAACTCAGGAGCTGGGAGGCTTCCACATTCAGTGCTTCGTCGGCCGGAATTGAATCGGTGACGCGTGGGGGCAGGGCCGCGGTGGTGAAGTGCAGCACAGCGCCCATGGTGGTGCCGCCGAGGCCGACGCCGTCTATGCGCCAGAAGTACATGGTCGAGGGTTGGAGTTCGCCCTCGATGGCGGCGCTGGTGTCTTCCGGGTCAAACGACGTGGCCGTCTGGTTACCCATGAAGGTACCCTCGGATTCGTTGGTGGCGGCGGTGACGGCGGATTCATTCTTTCCGAAATAGACGTCGTGGCTGGTTGCTCTGACGCCGGGGGTCCATTCGAGGATTCCCGCGACCGGCAGGGTGGTGACGCCGTCGGGGGGGATGAAGTCCTTGTTTCGCAGGGGGGCGGTCGCGGTGGTGAATCGCATTACGGCGCCCGTTGTGACGCCGAGGTCGTTCACTTCGTCCACGCGCCAGAAGTATTGGGTGTCGGGAAGCAGGATGTCCGGTACGAGGAAGGTCTCCTCCTGGTTGCCCAGAAAGGTGACGGGTGTGTTTTCGTCGGCGATTTCGACGTCTCTTTTGACGGTTCCGAGATAGACGTTGTGGCTTGTTGCGTGTTCGCCACCGAGCCAGATGAGCATCGAATCGACGGGGACTTCTTCTGCTCCGTCGATGGGCATGGGGCCGGAGATGTCACCGGGCAGAACGGCCGGGGTTACGTCGGGATCCGGAATTGGCAGGGTGCCGTCGGCATCGACGCGGATGGTGGTCTTGATCTGGTCGACGAACCCCTCGGTGTCGAAGAGAAAGGCGGTGATTTCGTAGTCACCGGGCGCGGCATATTGATGGGTGGTGGTGGCCCGGTCGGCGGGGCCTTCCACGAATCCGCCACCGTCACCGAAGACCCAGTTGACGCGGGCGATGGCGGCTGGAAAGTTGACCGCGGACTCGACCGAGAATGCGACGGTGAAACTGGGCTCGTCGAAGAGCTGGACGGCGGTGATTCGGCCGAAGGGCGCCGGGGCGAGGCGGCCGTCCAGCAGGTCGCAGCCTGCCATGAGACCGCTACCCAGTATTGCCGTGATCAGTAGAAGCGTGAATGTGGTTTTTGATGGTTGTCCTTGCTTCACGGGTTCTCTCCATCCTTCGGGGGACTATCTGAAGACGCCCCCTGGCCCTGTATGATTGCTTCTTGTCGGCCGATCCGATAGGGATCGAGCCTCCCCTCGCTCGGAACCGTGGCATCGTATTCCGAATCCTTCAATCCCGACGGGCCATCTCGAATCCATATGGACTCTGCCCGTGACGATTATAAGGCTCTGAATGTAATCCGGCTCCGGTCATGTTTCCGTCCGGGATCGGGTGCGATTCGGGTCCGGCGCGAAAACGGAATGATCGAATGAGTTTATGTCTGTCAAGTTGGTCAATCAAGGTGGAGGTGGATTCTGTTCCGAAAGTCGGATCGCCCCATAATTTGATTTTCACTTTGTGTGCATCCCAAAGGGGTTATTAGCCTCGTCCATGGGATTGAGAAGAAACGTCGAATTGATCCATTGGGGGGGATTTGTGCAATTACATGCTTACCCGCCCCGATAAGGCTGGGGCGTGTAAACATGGCACCCAGTCATGTTATTCGACTATGTGTGTCAGGGTTGAGCCTCGCCGATTTTGTTTTCGGTCCCCGTGCGGAGCCGGCCCATATTGGAGCGATGCCGAATGAGGACCATCACCGCGACGACCAGCGTGAGTCCGAGAAGGGGATAGTGTGTCGCCAGGGGCCAATGAAAGAGGGGGACGCAGATTCCGAACGCGATCGGAAGGCTGAGCGCCGCGGCGATCGATGCTAGGGAGACGTAGCGTGTTGTCTTGACGACCATCGCCCAGATGAGCGCGGCTATCAGGGCGGGGATGGTGAGATAGGGGAAGATGCCGAGGATGACACCGAGGGTGGTCGCGACACCCTTGCCTCCTTTGAATCGTAAATAGATGGGGGCGATATTGCCGAGGACGCAACAGACTCCCGTGCCGAGCCAGATCCAACTGTGGAGGGTGGTATGGGGCGTATCGACCCCGGCGTGGGGGAAGATGAGTCGGGCTGCGCCGAGAGACGTGAGGGCCCCCTTGGCGGCGTCGAGGGCGAGCACCAGGACGCCCCACTTTCGGCCGAGGGTTCGTCCGACGTTGGTGGCTCCGAGGTTACCGCTGCCGTGTTTTCGGATGTCCACCCCCTTGAGTCGGGCGACGATCAGACCGAAGGGGATGCTTCCGATCAGGTAGGAGGCCAGCAGACCGGTCGCGATTTGCCAGGTAGGTATCATTGATCTTGGCCGGGTGATTCCCGAGTCCGGTATTCGGCGGGCAGGGCGTCCTCCATTGCGCAGACGTTCGCGCCGCCTTTGAGGGCGTGGGTGAGCCAGATTTGCCAGTGCTCGAATCGCTCCATGTCTTCGGCCATGATCCAGGGATGAAAGCAGATTGAGACGAAGCAGGTGTGCTGAATGGCCTTGCGTATCAGCCGGAGGTGTTTGGAGACGGTGGTGTCGTAGGTGTCTTCTCCACGGCGTAGGCCGCGATCGTCGGTGTAGATGGGGATTCTCACCAGGGGCGGCGAACCGGGAGTAAGAACATACAGGTGTCGTGAATGATCGTGTTCTGCATTGTAGAGGAACCCCTGTGCGGCCATTTCGGCGGCGAGTCGATCGTCCCATTTCGATTTTGCCACGCGGAAGCCGGTGGGATTCAGTCCGCGTTGGGCATAGGCATTTCGGCAGGTATGGACGAGTTGTTTGATCGCGTCGGTGGTGAGATCGGCCGGGGTTTCGTCGGCGTAGCCCAATACGGCGATCTCGTGGCCCGCCTCGGCGATCATGCTGAGTTGATCGGGTGAGGTTTCGCAGAGCTTGGCCGGGCAGTTGAATGTTGCGCGGAGAGAATGCTGCTTCAGTGCCTTCAGAATGAGATCCAAACCGATGTCGGAGAGGTATTGGCTGTCGTAGGCGATACCGCGTTCGTAGTCGAAGCAAAGCCCGACGGTGGGGCGATCGATCGGCAGCGGCTCCCGCTTTGTGCCCGAATCGCCTTTACTGAATCGCTTGAACAGTTTTCCAAACAAGCCGATGCTCCCCTGTTCGATAAATAACAACACAACAAAAACTAACGACCGGCGAGACGCCGATGCTCCCCTGGGTATTAGGATGCGATTTTAGCCTCCACCGTTCCTCGTTGGCGGGCTGTCAGCGATCGGCCGCCGGACATTTCTTTTTCTCGGAGCATTCGATGAATAACTGTTCGAGTACCTCGACGTGCCGTCGCATACTGATCTTATCACGCAGGGCTTTGGCGCTGGCCGACATTTTTTCGCGAAGCACGGGTGAAGCCAGTTCCTCGATGCGCCGGGCCCACAGTCCGACATCGTCGGGCGTTTCGATGATGAATCCGTGCAGGCCGTCCCTCATGATCTCGGACGCGCCGTTGAAGGCAGTGGTGATCGTCGGAAGGCCGACCGACAGGGCCTCCAGCACGACCCGGCTGCACGGATCGTAATAGGTTGGATGGACACACACGTCGGCACCATGAAAAAACGAGTTGGATCGGCGTGTCGGACCGGTGAATGTCACATAGCGGTTCAGTCCCAGGGCGTTCAGGCGTCTCTGGAATGGAACGATATTGTCGCGTCCGACGACGAGAAGATGAAACGGGTGAAAACCGGAGACACTCAGCCGTGATACGGTTTCGATCAGTGGGTGGAGCCCCTTGAGGCGAAAATTGTGGGCGATGAACAGGAGCAGAAGCGTATCCTCGGCGATGCCGTATTCTCGTCGAAGCTCGGATCGTTGTCGGAGGTGCTCCTGCGCTTCGAGATGAGGGATATTGACACCGTTGAAGACGACGCGTGTCCGGGGCGGTCGGACCTCATAGAACGTCGCGCATTGGCGGGCGACATAGTCCGAGACGCAGGCGATGATCGGCCCGTCGGGTTGAAAGATGCCACGCTCCAGTTCGAGAAGGGCCCTCTGCTTGACGTTCATCGCCAGCATGGCCCGCTTGAACAAACGCCGAGAGGCGGTTGACCGGGTGGCCACGTTTCTCGCCATGGTCTCGGCCAACAGCCCGCCGCGCGGTTGATAGACATCTGCCCCGAGCAGCGGCGAGATCGCGTGGACGATGTCGAAGTCGTGCTTTTTGAGGAAGGCCGCCGCGTGTCGCGCGAAGGCCGCCGTGCGGCGCGATCGCATGACCGCGGGGCGTGGGAGGGTATGGACCGTGATGTCGGGGAGGGATTGCGAATTGGTCGTCGTGATAAAATGAACCTCGTGACCGCGCTCGGTCAGGAGGCGGGACAGCTCCATTGTCGAGGTTTCGGCGCCGCCGCGCCAGACCTCGATTCTCTCGATGACGACCGCGATTCTCAAGGCTGTGTTCCTTCTCCCAGTCGCCGGGCACGGTGGGCGTCGTGCAGTCTCATTCCGGTGGTTCGTTTTCGTATTGCGACGATGACGGATCGTACGCGTCGTTTCCGCTCCTCATTGTTTCGGGCGGTTTTCATGGACGGATCATAATCATACAAAAAACGCACGCGATCGGCATGTGTGATCAGGCCGGGGGGGGCGCTGTAGTCCAGGGCCGCGAGATCCTTGACGATCCAGCGGAGGCTCAGTTGCGGGCGATCGATCATGCGGGCGAGGTCGATGAGCCTGAGGACAATCTCCCCGTCTGCGTTTTGGCAGAGAAAGACGTGGCACAGGTACAGATCGCGGTGGAAGAGGCGATGGGCGTGCAGTTGTGCGGTTATCCGAGCAAGCTGGCGGATGATCTCCCGGCGGTCATGCCGGGTTGGGCACGGCTCTGAGTTCGCCAGAATTCGTTGGGTGAGTTGTTCGAGGGAGAGCCCCTTGATTTCCTCAGTGAGGATGAACCCGCGCCGCTCAAACAGGCCGCTTATTTCCTGTCCATAAGCGATCGTGCGCATCGTGGGAATCCCCAGGGTGGTGAGCCTTCGGATGAAACGGGCCTCGATGCCGCCGGTGCCGCGTTTGCGACCGTGCCGCCACAGGCGTCGTAGTTGTTCTCGGAAAGGTGGGCGCAGATAGCGTTTTAGATACCAAGTTTGTTGTTCGCCGTTTTCGTTCTTCAGATGCAGACGGATACGCTGGCGATGGGGGTCGAGACCGGACTTGTGCATGTGGGTTCCGACGGCGAGCGTGAATACATCCTCCATCGAGTTAATCCCTTGCCTGTGAAGTCGCGGAATCATTCGCGGGTCCGCGTAGATGTCGCCGTCGTGATTCAGCCATACGCGTCGGGGATGTTCATAATCGTCATGCAGTCTTGGCATGCGGTCCATCCCCACCGCGTGAAACAGGCGGGCTCGGCCACTTTCCGGCACATCGCATATGGAGCACACGCCCGACCAGAATCGATTTGAATCATCCCGGTCGAATCGCATCGGTACCAGGCTATCGAGCAGTCCGCGGCAGGCACCGAACAGGTTATCTGGAATCGGAACACTTGAATGAAAACCGCGGGCTGGGCAGCGTGTCATCCGTTCGACGTCGATCAGACAAAATCGCCAACACGGCGCGTTGTCTCCATCACGATTGTACGCGGTGTAGATGTGCTTCGCGTCGATGTCGGGCCAGTCAAAACCGGCGGTGTGGAGTTTTCCCACGAGTGCGCCCAGATCGTATAACAATTGACTACGCAGCAATGTTTCGATGGGCGTCGGTCTGGGGAAACCCGGCGTCAGCCACTCTTCTACCGTGTTTGCCATCGGCACGGCCTCGACGAGCAGAAAAGCCTGTGTCGGCATCGTGAGGCGGCGGCGTTCTCCGCAGGCGACGGCCTTCATCACAGGGATGCCGGCGCGTTCGAGTTGCCCGCACATCTCCCATTCCCGGGCCGGCTGGGAAAATGTTCGTTGAAGGCGCACCATCGGCCAGAAGGCGTGCTTCGGCGGCACTTTGAAAACACGCTTCAGGAAGAATGGCCTCTTTTGGCCGTCGATTTCGAGTTCTATCGGCAGCGTCTCGCGGTGGCGGTGTCGGCTCGTGGGCGGGCCTCCGCGAATGGTCATGAAGGCCTCGAACCGATCCAGTCCCGAGGCCCGGATCGCCGATTCGTAGTCCGGGTGCATGTCCAGCCGCGTGGTGATCACGTCGAGCCACCGTCCTTGATGCTTCGATCGTGATGGATGGTGCGAATCAAGGCACGGTCACTCAATCGATGGCTTTCATACTCAAAGTCCGGCTGAAGCCGGCTGGGGGTGCTCTGGAGCGTCTTGAACCATCGACTGCAGTCGGTGGCAAACATCAGATGGCTGAGAGGGTGATTAATATGCCATTTCAGAGCCACGCCCGTGAGGAAGCAGTCTGCGTTCGACCGCGATGACCGCTTCCTCACGGTCGCGGCTCTGAACAAAGTGCCACTTTTTAGACACCCTCTGATGCCTGCCCTCCTATGTGCGAACACTTTTGAAACCTGATTCATGGCTGATGCTCCCAGCGCGCCGGGACGCTGAGATCCGATGACCCGCCGGTTTCGTCATGAACCCGTCGCAATGCGGCCAGGGTCGTCATGTGAGACTCAAGCAGAGTAGGCCACGTCGGGGATGGGCGGCTCAAAGACGATGCCCCTTTTTAATCGCTCGAGTTCGATCGGACGGAGCAGATCAGACTCGGCCTGTACGCGACGGAGCCATCTACGATTGTCTTCATCGAGTTTCGAGGTTTTCAGATATTCGAGCAGGAACCGGAGCTGATCCGCCTGGGAACAGAAATTCGGCGCCACGGCGCCCATGGCGGCAATGTCTCGAACAATGCTATCCTGGCGGCGCTGCGGGATGCGGATGCGCTTGCCGACGGACGCATCGAGAAAATAAAACTCGAAGCGATCACCCGGCATGGAGCGGATCAGGACATTCCGCCAGAACAGATCCCGGTGGACGAAACCCGCCTCGTGCATGTGCCGGACCTGCCGGGCGAGCGACAATAGAATCTCGCGCCGCAGGCGAACGGCCTTCGAGGAGCCCCTGTGGCGGCCGAAGGCTTGAATGAACGACGACAGGGCCATGGCGTCCGGAACCGCTTCGGTGATCAGAAAGCAGCTTCGCAGAAAGTGGAAGGTTCGCCGCTCGCCATAGGCGACCGGTCGAACGGCCTGGATGCCGAGTTGACGCATGAGACGAAGGGTGCGGTATTCGCTTCGCGCACGGCTGGCCTTGAACAGGGTGCCGCGAAACATCGCCCGAAGGCGGTTGCGCCAGCGTGGGTAGTGGTAGCGTTTGATATAGAGCGAAGCCGAGCCATCGCCGGGGTCGTATCGGATGGTGTCGCTGGTTCGGCTCCAGGCAGCGAGTGAGTGACCGACACAGGTGAGCGCCCCGGTCACAGTGTCGAGATTCGCAAGACGGAGTGAATCGCGGAAGGGTCGATTGATGGTGATGTGATCGGTGACGATCATAGATATATCAGTGGCCGAGTTTGACTTTCATGGGGCCTGCGTTTTCCGCCGTCCCTGGTTTGAGGAATTCATCCACTGCTTGGAGAACCTGCCGCGGTTCCAATTGTGTCATGCAGTGATGGTGCTTCAAGGGGCAGATTCGTTTCATGCAGGGTTGGCAGTCGAGATCGAGCATGACGCTTCGTTCCTTGGGATGGCGCGTGATCGTCCATGCGGGATCGCTGGAGCCGTAGATGGTGATGACGGGCCGATCGAAGGCGGCCGCAAAGTGGCGCGGGCCGGTGTCGTTGGTGACCAGCAGGTCGCACCGCCGGACCAGGGCGCGGAGGGGGCCTAACCCGAGCGGTGGGTCGTGGAAGATTTCCAGTGGTTCGCGGGCGGCGGCGGCGAGTCGATCGGCGATCGGGCCTTCCTTCGGTCCAAGGGAAGCGACGACGCGGGCGTTGTATTGCTCGACGAGCGCGTCGGATAGGGCGGCGTATTTCTCGGCGGGCCAGCATTTGGCAGAGCCGAAGTTGGCGCCGGGGTTCAGGACCACGAGCGGCCGAGCGGGATCGCGCGTGCCGAGCCGTTTGTCGATCGCCGCCTCTTCTTCGGCGTGGGTGGCGAGCGTTAATCGTTCGTCGGTGAGATCGCAACCCGCGCGGCGGGCCAAGTCGTTGTAGTAATCCAACGCGGGCACGGGGACGAACGATCCGTTCATACGTTCCGGCATCAGGCGATCGGTGAGCAGCCAGCCTCGGGCATCCCGGGCATAGCCGATGCGTCGCTTGGCGCCCGACAGTCGCGCAATCAGGGCAGATCGAAAGGAGTTGGTCAGGAGGATCGCGAGATCGAATCGGTTTTGACGCAGGCGGCGGACCAGATGAAGCGTATTGGGCATGCCGTCATCAGGGGGCCAGAATCGCGTCTCGTCGGCACATTCGGTTCCTGCGAGGACGTCCGATACGTAGGCGCGCATCAGGTGGGTGATATGTGCTTTTTGGAATCGTTTGCGGATCGCCTTGAGGGCGGGGGTGGCCATAACGGCGTCGCCGACCCAGTTGGGCACGAAGACGAGGATTCGTTCGGGCTCGGATGGATGCAGCCGTTCACTCACAAGGGTAGTGTAATCCGTGGGTTGTGCGTTCACAACATAGAGTGGAACCCGGACAGATGCCGTAATGTGGATAGGGGAAGATTGGCAGGATGAATCGTCGATACAACTTTATGGATGGCGCGAATCGATTGAGCGCGCGGCGACATCCAGCTAGGATAGGAGCCGTCGAGAGACTGAGACGCTCTCGATCAGCTTATCGTGCATCTTCACACCCTTGTCGCAGGTTTGAACCTTGTGACACGCACCGGTTGGAAACCGGTGCCACAGAATGATTAGGGTGCCACAGGACGATTCAGGGCGCACTCCAAGTCGAGGATAGCGAGCGAATGAGCCGGGACGATCGATGCATCGGGGTGTTTGATTCGGGGATCGGGGGGTTGACCGTCGTCCGCGCGCTGCAGACGCGGCTTCCGAATGAACATATCGTCTATTTCGGGGATACGGCCCGGGTCCCTTACGGGATCAAGAGCGGTGAGACGGTCACGCGGTTTGCCCGGGAGAATTGCGACTTTCTGATGCGTTTCGATCCGAAGATGCTCGTCGTGGCCTGCAACACGGCGAGCGCGGCGGCGCTGCCGGCGATCGAGGCGGAGGTGCGGTTGCCGATGTGCGGCGTGGTCGAGCCGGGTGCACGGGAGGCGGTGTTGCGATCAAGCGGGGGCACCATCGCGGTCATCGCCACCGAAGCGACGATCAATTCCGACGCCTATCGCCGGGCCATGCAGCACTATGCGACCGATGTCCGCGTGGTTCAGAAGTCGTGCCCGCTGTTCGTGCCGCTTGCGGAGGAGGGGCGGCGTTGCGATGATCCGATCACACGATCGGTCGTGCGGGATTATCTCGATCCGGTGGTGCGGCTGGCCCCCCGGGTGCTCGTGATGGGCTGCACGCACTATCCGCTATTGCGGGAGGCGATCGCCGAGGTCATGGGGCCTGATGTGCTGCTCGTGGACTCGGGGGAGCAGACGGCGCGGGCGGTTGTGTCGCGGTTGGAATCGGATGGATTGTTGGCGGCCCGCGATGCGCCGGGTCGGCTGAGTTTCTACGTAAGCGATAATCCGCAGCGGTTTCGGGAACTGGGGCAGCGTTTTCTGCACCGACCGGTGGTGGATGTGACCTGGATTTCTCCGGAGCAGTTCTTTGCACAGGATGTTGAACGTGTCGCGAATGCATGAATATGGGATTCGACGAATGACGTTCGTCGCGTTTTCGGGATGGGTGTTGCTGATCGGTTTCATCGTTTCGGGTTGTTCGAACCCGCGATCCCAGCGCCTGATCGAGTGGGTTCGACCCAAGACGAGCGCGAACTATTTGAGCATGGCCCTCGAATCGGCTCAGCCCGACGTGCGCCGCCGGGGCGTGATCGGCCTGTCCGAGAGCAACGACGGTCAATCAAGCTGGGCGGTGAAGGTCTACGACACCATTGCCCGGACGGATACGGATGCGATGGTCCGCCGCGCGGCCCTGCGGGTGATGAAGCCGGTCGTCGATGCCGATCGTATTCCCACGGCATTGAAGTTGCTGCGCAGTGCCGACGACAAAATCGTGGATGTCAGACCGGCGCCGCCCACGGTTCGCTGGTCGGCGGCAAGGCTGTTGTGGGTCGCCGTGCGTGCGGGCGCCTTCCGGGAAGACCAGCGCGAGAGCATTCTTGACACACTGTCGTCACGACTGACCGTGGAGGAGGATCCCAACACCCGGCTGGCGATGATCGAGACCTTGGGCTATTTCCAGACCGAGCGTGTGTTGCCGATGCTGATCGACGCGATGGAACGGGACGACTTCGCGGCCCAGCACGCCGCCGAAAACGCCCTGGCCGTGCTGACGGGCCAGACCTATGGGCACGATCCGGCGGCCTGGCGCGCGTGGCTCGGCGAGACGGACGAACCCTTCGCCCATGCGGGGGAGATGCCGGAGGAACTCGTCACCGAGCGCGACAAGCCGAAGTGGGACTGGCTGGCGGGGTGGTGATTGGGATTTGACGATTGACGATTTTAGATTGTGTGGGCGGGACAGAGCAGTAGTGCAGGTCGAGGATCGAGACATGCCAGCTTCCGGCCACCTCTTCCGGGACCGTTCACATTCCGGCCGGGTGGCATGCCCAAGCCTTCGGCGCGGGCATGGCGAGCCGGGCATCTCAGCCCCGTTCACGGGGTTTTCCCGCGAAGCGGGCTTCAGGCCGGTCCCTCTGGGGCCGGTGACAAAACGCCACCCCAAACACATTAGCCCGTTTCAACGGACTTCCCAACATCTAAAAAACTGGCGACTAGAAACTGGAAGCTGATAATAAGCCGTGGGCCGTGTGAAAAACCGCCTCTTGGATGCGTCCAACCATGCCCCCCAAACCGTCGATTGATCTGCGGCAGAGCACTAACGGTAACGAGATGTCCGTGAAGTCGCCTGATGAAATCCGCAAACGATTCAAACATCGCGCTATCGGACTGCTTGTCTTGGAAGTCACTTTTTTGGCTGGCTGTGCGTGGATGTTCTGGATTCCAAATGTCGCCTACCAAGACTTAGCAGTCATGCTCGCAGTGATGGCGGCTCCATCCGTCGCTCCTTGGGTAGCGATTTTCAGCAGCAGGCGCAAGGCATTACGTGAATCCTATCGTTTTTTCTGTCAATATTGTAGCTACGATCTTCGAGGGCTCAGCGGCAGATGCCCCGAGTGCGGGAATTGGGTTCCAATCATCGGCTGAACGCACCTTGATTATCGACTCCGCTCAAACATATCGCCCTGAACGCGCCTTGCGGCGCCTTTGAGTTGAAGGGTGGTCAGCGCTCCTGCAATCTTTGCCGGGGCCAGATCGCAGGATTCGCAGATCGCCTCCAGTGGGATGGGTTCAGAACCCAGGGCCTTCAGAACGCGCTGCTCCTCATCGGTGAGTTTGATAAGCATGGTGGATGCGGGAGTTTCGCCCGACTCGTCATCCATCGTTTCCGGCATCAGCGCCGCGCCGGTCTCTCCGAGTTCGTCGAGGATGTCCTCCAGCCGTGTCACCAGCTTCGCCCCACCCTTCTGGATCAGTTCGTGGCAGCCCTGGGCCTGGGGCATGTCGATCCGGCCGGGGATGACGAAGACCTCGCGATTGTATTCGCTCGCGAGCCGGGCGGAGATCAGGGCGCCGCTTCGGGATGCCGCCTCGACGACGAGGACGCCGAGGCTGAGACCGGCGATGATTCGGTTGCGCGGCGGGAAGTTTTTCGAGTCCGGGGCCACCTCCATCGGCAGTTCGCTGAGCAGGGCGCCCGATTCGGCGATCTGCTGAGCCAGTTCGATCGACTCCGACGGGTAGAGATGAGCCAGGCCGCATCCCAGGACGGCGAGGGTTCGACCGGCGGTGGTCAGGGCGCCGCGATGGGCGGCGGCGTCGATCCCCCGGGCCATACCGGAGACGACGGTGAGACCGGCGTTGGCCAGGAGGGCGCCGAAACGTTCGGCCTGTTCGGCGCCGTAGTGGGAGCAGTGCCGCGAGCCGACGATGCCGAGGGCGATGGTGTCTTCCGGTTGCAGGGTGCCTCGGACATAGAGACAGGCCGGCGGGTCGTTGATTTGTTTGAGCGGGGGTGGGTAGTCCGCGTCGGCCAGGCAGAGAATGCGGACGCCGGTGCGGGCGGCCAGATCGAGTTCGCGCTCGATGGGGACGGAGTCGCGTTGTCGAGCGATGCGTTCGGCGAGTTGGGGGCCGATGCGTTCGACGCCTTCAAGGCGGGCCACGGATGCGCCGAGAACATCGTCGATGGTGCCGAGATCGCGGAGGAGATTGCCGAATCGAATGGCGCCGATACCCCGGCAGAGATGGAGTCGGAGGTATTTTCCGGCGATGGGTGTCGCGACGGTTGATTCGGCCATGTGCGCCCCTGACTCAGTGGTTGGGTTCGCCAGTGGTTGGGTTCACGAGTGGGCGAATTCTATGCGATTCGGCGGTTGAGTGGAAATCAAGGGTTGGGGTTCCGATGCTTATGGGGGGCCATCAGAACGTCAAAATACTCCGGGCATAGGGGCGGCATGCTTACCCGCCCCGATAAGGCCCGGGGCGTGTAAGCATGGCACCCGGCCACAGGAGTGGGGACGGGCGGGTGTGTATTTACATCGAGGCGTTGGTGAAGCGGTCGGCGCACTCTTCTTCGATCGGTTCGCGGCCGCGAAAGCCGGAGTCGATTTCGTGCCAGTGGCAGATATGCTTTTCGCCGAGACGCCAGCAGAGTTCGACCGGACGATTGTCGAAGAAGGAAAGAAAGTCGACAATCCCGCGTCGCCAGTCCTTGAGTTGGCAGCCGATTTCGGTGAGTTCGTCGCGGAGTTCCCGCAGTCTTTCCAGCTCGGAGATATATTGTTCGCGAAGGGAATCGATTTCCTCCTCGAGGCAATCGGCGTGGGGAACCTGACATCTTTCCTCGACAACGCAGACCTGTTTATGTTGGTCGACGATGTCGGTGACGATGCGTGTGACGAGGGGGAGTGTGCGATTGGCGTGTTCGAGGGTGAACACCCGACGACCGCGTAAAACGCGATGAGCGGGTTCGGGTGATGATACGCTGAAGACGTTCATGAAAAGCCCCTGAATTTCTGTTGGCGAACGTTTGCGGTCAGCAAAATCACAAATGTCCTTTTATTTAAGTACTGAAGATACCCGTATCGCGGCTTCATGTCAACGTAAAGTATTTCACAATATGAGAGTGTCCGATATCAAAAGGGTGTACGACACACGATCGCGGGTGAGGTCCGTTATGAGAGGCCGAAGACCCATATTGTCGTTCGGGATGATTCGCCCCTTCGTTCGCAAGCTCGGAAGCGGAATAATTCCGGTCGTCAAGATTACCGGACGGAATGAGGCGACGATGAATCCGCCGCATTGAGGGGAAGGGCGTCAGGAAAGGACACGATCCATCGACGGGGCTCCGTGAGAAATTGAGAATCGGACAGTCGTGGTTCTATGGCCCGAGCGCAAGGCTCATCAGCGAACCGAAGCCCATGAGGAGGATGAATCCTCCAATGAGACAGAGCGAAACGATCGCCGGCCAGCGCGGTCGGGCGCTGCGTGCCAAAGCCACGATCGCCAATCCGCCGCCGAGCACGGGCAGGAAGCACGCGCCGAAGAAAGCGAGATTGTTCAGGCCGGGGCGGTTTTCGAGTTCTTCCTGGACGAATGTCTGGATTTCATTCATGTCGGTCATCGGACCGTGCTCATTGACGATGATCATGAACGCAACCCCCCACCCGAGGAAGCACAGCACGGCGATTACCATCATGACGAGGGCAATCCATCCCAGCCTGTCCGCGGGATTGGTCTGGGCGGGAGTCGGTCCGACGGACGGGCGTGTCTCCTGCAATCGAGCCGTGGCCACCGGCACGTCGTGGGTGATCGTCGCATCGGTGGCTGCGGGAACCCGTCCGATCTGTCGGCAATAGGGGCAGGAGGCCATCTGTTCGGCGGCCTCGTCATCCACTTCGACGGGCTGGCCGCAATTCGTGCAACGAAACTGGATGGGCATGGTCGGTCTATCCTTGGCCGGGATTCCTTCATTCCGGAGCCGCTTCCGGACTGTATCCGATTCGACTCAAT
>CAYXGR010000002.1:14546-21508 GCA_964464525.1 uncultured Planctomycetaceae bacterium | reverse complement strand
GCCGGGATTCCTTCATTCCGGAGCCGCTTCCGGACTGTATCCGATTCGACTCAATGTCAACAGGCGATCCTTGCGCTATTGTATCAGGAGTCCCTTTGTTTGGGCATGGCATCCGGCCGTTTCCTGATAGGCCTCTCCGTGTATGATGTCGCGGCATATGGACTTTCAAAGACCCGGCACCGTTCGTATTACCTGTCTTCCCGGACTGACGCCCTATCTGCAGGCCGAGGTTTCGGATCTAGGCTACTCCGTCGATGCCGTTGAAAAGACATATATAGAAATAACGGCGACTCTGGAAGACGCCATGCGGTTCAATCTCCAGCTTCGTACCGCGATGGCCGTGCTCTATCTCATCCATGCGTTCGATTGTCACTCGCCGGATATGCTCTACGAGACGGTGTTCGAATTGCCGTGGGAAGAAATGCTCTCTCCCGATGGCTATCTCTGCGTCGTCGCCCGTGTGGCGCATCCCACGATCGACAACGTGATGTTCGCGGGGCTGAAGGTGAAGGACGCGGTCGTGGATCGGCTTCAGGAGAAACACGGCCGCCGGCCCGATGCCGGACCGGAGCGCGATCGCTTTGTGCTGAATCTGATCTGGCGGGGCCAGACCGCCCGATTGTTTCTGAACACAACGGGTCGGAAGTTGTCCGATCGCAACTACCGAAAGATCCCACACACCGCCCCGATGCAGGAAACCCTCGCCGCCGGTGTCCTGCTCGCTTCGGGCTATACCGGCCGGGAGCCGCTGGTGAATCCGATGTGCGGCAGCGGGACGCTGGCCATCGAGGCCGCCCTGATCGCGACGGGCCGGGCACCGGGCCTGATCCGGGATCAATACGGCTTCATGCATGCATTGGGATTTGATCTGGATGCGTGGCAAGGGTTTCGCCACGAAGCGAGAAAGGGTGGAAACAAATTTGCACCCGCACCGATCATCGCGACCGACCGGGACGCGCGGGCGGTCGAGGCCGCCCGGAGAAATGCCCAAACCGCCGGTGTCGATCATCTGATCACGTTCGAGGTATGTGATTTTCTCGAGACGTCCATTCCCGAGGGTCCGGGGATCGTGATCCTCAATCCGGAATACGGCATGCGCGTGGGGGAGATCGCAGCGTTGGAAGTGACCTATGCGGGGATCGGGGATTTTTTCAAGCAGCGATGCGCCGGATACACGGGGTATGTCTTCACCGGCAATCTCGATCTGGCGAAGAAGGTCGGCCTGCGGGCGAGCCGAAGGATGATTTTCTGGAACGCGAAGATCGAATGCCGGTTGTTGAAGTACGAACTCTATGTGGGCAGGCGGGAGTGAAACATCGAAACCATAACAACAACACCCACTCGCTTGCGCTCGGGGCTCGGATAGGTACCGGCGAGACGCCGATGCTCCCCATCAGTCGAATCACAACAGGACACTATAGAACTATTATCGATTCTGGGGTGCGAGGGTGTGTGAATGGCCGCGCGGGCTGAAGCCCGCGGCTCCTCCCTGTCTCAAAATATCGCTCGGTCGTTTAGATACCGCTGCCGTGGATGTACTCAAAGATGACTGGCTTGAACTCGCCCACGGTGTTGTCGGTCAGCGAGTAGGTATCCATCCGCAGGAGCGGCGGGGAATAGATGTGCAGCGTGATCAAATCGGTGCCAGCTGGTTGAAGGTTGGAGACCTGATGGATGTTGCTGTCCTGTGTCGCCGTGACTCGGCCGGCGGTGAGTTCGCTCGTGGAGGTGGGTTTCAACAGGCCGCAGGGGCTCGGCTCGAAGAGGGTCTCCGTCGCCACGCCGCTGAGGACGCGGACGCCGCAGGTCGAGCCCGCGTGATTGTGGATCGGGCTGCGCTGACCGCTTCGCCAACAGAGAACCAGCAGGTGATAGAGCGGGCCTGAGCGCATCAGATTGCGCCGATAGTGCTCTTCGGAGAACTGTGCGTATTCGGCGAGATCATTCGCGCTGACATCCAGCGCGGTCAATCGCGCGGCCAGATCTTCAATCGTCGCCCGGACGGTCAGACCCTCCAGATAATCCGTCAGCGTCTCGATTTTCGCGATGCCTTCCCTGGCTGTGGTTTTCATATGAAATGCCTTTATTCGTGACCCTGTTCTCTCGCCGGGGGTATCCTGGGCGATCGGCTGGGACGGGGCAAGAGAAAAATCAGAGAAGAATAGGACCGACGGATGTAATCCGATGGTCTATGGACCCGCTCGCTAGCGCTCGGGGCTCGGATCGGGTGTTCGGCATGCTTACCCGTCCCATGCTGCCGGGACGTGTAAGCATGGCACCCTGCGTTTGCACCGGTTGGAAACCGGTGCCACAGAATCGTTTGAGAGGGACTCTATGGCTTGTCCGCGTCCTGCGTGGTGATGCTTGGTCGTTTGAAGGGGCGGGGCCAGAATTTGAATTTTGCGGGCTGGGTGGTGGGGGTTCTGGGGCGGATGTCGGCGAAGAGGCTCTCGGCGGCCTTGTCGTAGACGATTCGGCCGTTGACGACGGTCCACTGCACGGTTGTGAAGAAATTGAGCAACTTTCCGTCGCAGACGATCAGGTCGGCATCCTTGCCGACATCGATGGAGCCGACACGATCGTCGATGCCGAGGATGCGGGCGGCGGTGAGGGTGATGGACTCGAGGGCCGCCGTTTCCGGAAGTCCGCCCCGGACGGCGTAGGCCGCCTCCATGGGCAGGTTCATCAGGTCGCGACCGGCGAGGCCCATCAGGCTGATACCCGTCGAAGAGGGGGTGACGGCCACTTCTACCCCGTATTCATACAGGGTGCCGGCGTTTTCGATGCTGCCGCCGTGGGCGAGGTTTTTTCGCTCATCGCGATTACTCTGCCGTCGAGGCGACACGATGGCCTTGATGCCGGCGCGGCCGAGGCGTGAGGGGATGGTCCAGCCTTCCATCGCCCCCTGGATCACAACGCGGATGTCAAAGTCTCGAACCAGTTCGCAGATCGCCGTCAGTCCCGAGCGATTGTCGGCCCGGATGATGGCAGCCTTCTCCCGCTTGATCAATTTCAGGTACTTCTCGTTTCCTCCCTTGATTGCGCGTTCTTCGGGTTCCTTCAGCTCGGGTTCACTGTCGGTTTTCTCGCTCTTGTCCGTGTCCCCGGCACGGGCTGCTCGCCGGGCTTTCTCTCGGTCGTAGGCCTCCTTGTCGCGGAGATAGTTACGAACCTTTTCGAGGGCTTCGCGCAGCTTGCGGCGATCTGAGGCCGAGCGATAGCGCAGCTTGATGAACAGATTCTTCCGCAGGACGATTCCGTCGAGGCTGCCGAACGAAACCTTGGCGGCGGTGTTGCCGGTGACGACCGTGGTCAGACCGGCGGCATTGGCCAGGCGGAGGTTCGTGGAATAGATGTTGGTTGTGTCTTCCGGTGGCTCGGAGCCGACGATGCCCCGGGTGTTGGCGGCGATCAGGCCGGGATAGACGTGCATGCCGGAGGCGTCGAGGATTTCGGTTCCCTCCGGCAGCTTGATGTGGCGACCGATGGCCTGTATCCGGCTTTCCTTGCAGAGGATTGTCGCCCCGCGCATCTCCGGGCCGGAGACCGGGTGGAGGATGCCGCCGACGATGGCGAGAAAATGCTCCTTCGGTTTATTGGCCGGCTGCGTGGTAGGTTGGGTTGCCGGCTGGGTGCTCGGCGCTGTCGCCGCTTGGCTGGTGATCGGCGCACTCGCTGGTTGGGAGGCGGGTTCGCTGGTTGGCCGCGTGGCGGGCTGTCGTTCAGTACGATCCCGTCGAGGCTGGGTTGTCGGCGCGTCTTTCCCGGGCTGCGTGGACGGGGCGGTTGCGGCGAGCGGATCACCGGACAAGTCAACCGTTGGCGGCGCGAGACCGAGTGCCGACGACAGGATCAACAATGATATGAAACCCAACGAATACCGCATGGCGTTACCGATTTCCCGAAAATCGTTTTAGTTTCGTATTCCGCTGCCGATTCAGTTTCAGCACGATCTCGCCGCCGATCATGACGCGGCGGACCTTGGCGAAGGGATCGAGCGGATCGCCGTCGAGGAAGATGAGGTCGGCCCGCTTGCCCTTTTCGATTGAACCATAGTCCTTTTCAAGCATCAGGAACTTTGCCGCGTGCAACGTGACGGCCTTGAGGGCGTCCGTTCGATTCAGGCCTGCTCGGACGAGCAGAGCAAGGCGCTCACGCATGTGTTCGTGGGCGGGCAGGGTGTCGGATGCCGGAAAGAGGGCGACGTCGCAACCCGCCGCCGCGAACTCGCGGGGAGGATTGTAGGGATTGACCGTCAGCGGCATGTTGGGCATCGTCGGCGGCAGGGCGATCAGGGCGTCGGCTCCGCCCAGTAATTCGTGCATGACGACGTGATGCACGTCCGAGATGCCTCTGCCGACGAAGGTGTAGGCGCGGGGGAAGTCGAATCCCTTCACCGTGTCGGCGAAGTGAACCACATCGGACGCGCGGCCGAATTCGACATGGGCCAGGTACCCGTCCGTTTTTTTCAAGAGCGAGACGATCGGGGCCAGTTCCGGCTTGATCTTTGGTGCGGCCGGCTTTTTGGGTTTCTCCGCCTGTTTGGTGGTCGGTTTTGTCGATGGACCGGTCGTCGGCTGTGACGTCGGTTTGCCCTTCTTTTTCTCGGGCGGTTGACCCTTTCCGGAGGGCGGTTGGGTGTCCGGTTGCGTTGTGGCTGGTTTGGTGGCCGCTTTCTTTTCCTGTTCGACGGCCTTGCGCGCTTCTGTCAGGGTTGCCTTGAGTATCTTCTTGTCTCGCGCGGTGCGAGAAAAAGTGATGCGGATCAGGCCCGAGTCCTTGATCCCCTTCTTCGACTTCGGTTTCCAAGTGGATTGAACCAGGGATTGCCCGGGCAGACCCGATCCGTCGGAATACAGGCTCAGCAGGGTGTAACCGGCGGCGAGGAGTTTCTCGTAGGTGTCGTCGTCCGGCGGATAGTACAAGTCGGCGATTTTTTTATGGGATTTGTTGCCGGACCGGCTCATCTTCGGCAGGCCGATCCTTGTTCTTGGATTGATCATGCCCGGCATCGCCACCAGATCGGACGCGTCGATCAGGCGGCTGTCCGACGGATAATCCACCTTCTTGCCGACGGCCTCGATGCGACCGCCCTTGATCACGATCAGCGCGTTGTCGATCTCTTCGCCGGTGATGGTGATGGTCTTCTTCGTCTTCACGACGACGTAGCGATCCTCGGAGTCGTCGGCGCTGGCCGTCGTCAGGGGGAACGTGAACGCGGCAAGAGTGAGGCTGAGGATCGCACACCGCAGGGTCGATCTACGACTCTCCCGAGGGCAGTGGTCCTCCACTCTTGGAAGAGAGAGGGCGCCCCCACTGCTGGAAGCAGTGGCACACTGCGCGGCGGTATGCATCTTGTGCTCGAGCATGCTTACCCGCCCCGATACTGCCGGGGCGTGTAAGCATGGCACCCAGCTTTTGGTACGCGTGATTGCACTGCTTGAAGCAGTGGCACACTTCGCGGCGGTATGCATCTTGTGCTCGAGCATGCTTACCCGCCCCGATACTGCCGGGGCGTGTAAGCATGGCACCCAGCTTTTAGTACGCGTGATTGCACTGCTTGAAGCAGTGGCACACATACCTTTGGAAACGATTGTCTGTTGTTCAAGCCTCATCGTGTTCGTCGTCTCTTGCTTGCGTCGTAGGCGATCTTTCCACTGACGATCGTCATCTTGCAACTGGACCTGGGATCGATCGGGCTGCCGGTCCACAGGCCGATGTCGGCATCCTTACCCGCCTCGATGCTGCCGAGTCGATCGAAGATGCCCAGGGCCTCGGCGGGAATGCGGGTGATCCCCTTGATCGCCGCGTAGTGATCATTCCAGCCGAACCAGCAGGCCATCGTCGCCTGGTAGCTGAGGTCTTCCTGGGCGATGACCGGGGCGTCGGTGTTGATGCCGATGCGGCGGACGCCCTGTTCGGCGAACCGGGCGGCACAGCCGTTGATCGTTCGGTCGCGGCGATCGAAATAGAACTGCCTCGGGCCGACGATTGAGTACATGTTTCGCTCCTTGATGAGTGGGGCGAGCTTGTAGGAGTCGAAGGTCGAGTGGTCCGTCACAACGTCCAGCTCGAATCGATCGCGCAACATGGTGATCGTCGTCATGTAGACCTGGTAAATCTGGGTGTGGACCGAGACGGGGAACTGGCGGTCGAACAATCCGCGGAAGTCGTTCCAGACGATATCGTATTCGGGACCGTCGGGGGTCTTTCCCTCTTCGTAGTCGGTCCATGCCTTGTGATAGGCCTTGGCCTTTTCGAGGGTCTGGGCGAGATTCCAGTTCATGAAACTGCGGCCGACCCGGTACCAGTAGCGTTCGGGATTGCCCGCCTGGGCAATCTTGAGCGAGCCGGGGGCGCGAACGACCATCTCGTCGACCGAATCGCCGGCCGTCTTGCTGATGGTGCCGAAGCCGGACAGGTTGTTGCCGGAACCGGGGATGAGCAGGACCGTAGTGACGCCGCCGGAGAGGGCGTTGGCCAGGTTGGTGCTGTGGGGCTCGACGGTGTCGAGGGTGCGGAGACCGGGGTTGGTGAGATAGACACCGTCGTTCAGGTCGGCCAGCGAGCCGGCGATGTGGTCGTGGCAATCGACGAGACCGGGCAACAACCAACCGTCGGAATGATCGATCACTTCGTAGTCGTCGGGAATGGTGATCTCGGAGGCCTTGCCCGCCGCGACAATCTTGCCGTCGGCGACGAGAACGATGCCGTTGTTGATGATTGCGTCGGCGTCGTCCATGGTGAGGATCTTGGCGGCCTTGATGGCCCACTTGGTACTGTTCGATGGAGTCTTTTCCGTCGAGTGGGTCTGCGCCGCCGCGATGGCCGGACCGATGACGGCCAGGAATACCGCCGCAGACAGTCTGATTATTTTCATGGGAGCACCTCCTTGCCATCGACGATAACGCGTAAGAGACGGCTGCCGGGTTCGAGGGGCGGTCCGTCGAAGATGAGCAGAT
>CAYXGR010000002.1:0-14446 GCA_964464525.1 uncultured Planctomycetaceae bacterium | reverse complement strand
ACGCGTAAGAGACGGCTGCCGGGTTCGAGGGGCGGTCCGTCGAAGATGAGCAGATCCCCCCGGCGGCCGGGTTCGAGCACGCCGACCTGATCGTCGCAGCGGAGCATCCGGGCGGCATCGGCGGTCAGGGCCCGCAGCGCCGCGGTGGCATCCATCCCGAGACGAACGCTGTAGGCCGCTCGGTCCGGCAGATGCCTCGCGCCGTCCTCAGCGTTGCTTTGAAAAGCGACCGGTATGCCCGCGCGGGCGAGATCGTCCGCCTGCATGAAGTCGCGTCGATTGACTTTGCGGATCGGTTCTACAGGCAGGATGACGCCCGTCTTTGCCTTCGCCAGTGCCGCAGCCACCTTGTTAGCGTCTTCGGCTCCGAGTAGAACGAATGGAACCTTGTAATCTTTCTCGAAGATGGGCAGGATCGATTCGATGAGCAGTCGGGAATCGACATCGAGAACGAGTGCGATTCGGCCTGCGAACAAGTCACGATAGGGTTCGAGGGCTTCGTTTTTCTTGGGGGCCTCCGGCGCGCCGTCTTTGCCCTTCTTTCTGCGTTTTCGGGTGATCGTGATCTTAGGAGCTTCTTTTTCGGTACGCTCCGCGTCCAACTCGAAGCTGAAGCGGGCGATCTCCAGCGCGCCGGTCATGTGGTCATCGCGATCGATGTCGGCCTCGATACGCGGCTTGCCGATCGGTATGTCCACGTCGAGTTCCAGCGACAGGTGCTTGTCCTGGAAGGTTCCGCTCACGGCGACGGCCTCGCCTCCGCCGAAGAGGGTCTCCACGCTTCCCTCGACCTGATCGCCGTCGAGTTTCAGCTTGGCCAGAAAGTCCTGCGGCTCCGGTAACGGCTGTCCCGAAAGTGTCCCCTTCCATGTTCCCGTCAAGGGGTCCGCCTTGGGTTTTTCGACGACGACTTCCTTGGTTTTTTTCTTTTTGGGTTTCTTCTCGGGCGTCTTTTTGGGGCCTTTGGCCTTGTACTCGGCGAGGGCCTTTTCGTACTTCTTCCAGGTGTCGTCGTACTTTTTGCCCGCCTCGAGTGCCTTGCGAAGGCTCTGGGCCGTCTTTTCCGGATCCTGGCCCCGCAGCGGGAGGAGGAGACCGGACGTTTCTTTGACGATCAACGATTCTCGATTGTCGCCCGCCGTATGAATCGCCGAGATCCGGGCCCCGCTGCGTGCGGGTTTGTAGGTTGATGTCATGATCGTCGTGACGCCCGATCGGGCGACTCGGGCAAACTCCGGCCTTGCGCGGAACAAGGCCTGTGCGATCGACAAATCCGCACCGGCGCCGCTTCGGTCGCCCTCCAGGCCGAGATGGCCACGAGCGTCGATGAAGCCCGGCGTGACATACGCATCACGACCCGCATCGATGGCCCGTGCATGGGGCGGGTGGGGCACGGTCTCGTCGGCCGCGACGATGCGACCATTCTCGATGAGAACCGCGCCGCCGGTGATCCATCGGGAGCCGGTCCAGATCTTGCCGGCACGAACGATCAGGTTGTCGTCAGCCGATTCCTCTTTTTTCTCGTCGCCGAGTTCGCGGCTGAATCGGGGCGGCGACCAGGCGAGGCGGCCGTTGACGTAGACCCTTCGAACATGTGTTGTCGCGGCGAGCGGCTCGCCGTTGAGCACGAGGAAATCGGCGTCGCGTCCGGGCTGGATCGAGCCGACCCGGTTGTCTACACCGAGGATTCGGGCGGCGTTCGAGGTGATGGCTTCGAGGGCCTTTCGCATGGGCAAGCCCGCGCGGCGGGCGGCGGCTGCGTAAAACATCAGGGCGGCGTGGGGTGCGTCGGGCGGACCAGCGAGGGCGATGGGGAGTGTGTGCAATTCCGGCGGGATGATGAGCCGGTCGTCCAATCGGTCGGGATCAGGCCCCAGATCGGAGACCGCACCTGTGGGATTGACCGGGACTTCGTAGATGATCGAGGTTTCGGCCAGCGATCGTGCGAGGAGTCGGGATTCGATGGCGCCGGCCAGGAGGAAATTGTGCCGCCGTTCGCGGCAGAATTTGATGCCCTGCTCGAGGTCGGTGGCTCGATCGGCATGAATGCGGAGCGTTATCTTGCGTTGAAGCAGGGCCGCGAGGGCTTCGAGACCGGCATCGTAATCAGGTGATTCATCGTTGTTGTTCGCATGACCGGTGGTGCGGCGGGCGGCGGCATAGCCCAGGGCCGCGTCGAACGATTCGTTCAGTTGGAGGAATTGTCCCAGGCGCGAGGTCGGCCGCTGAACCGTTGCGGGATCGATCTTCAGGTCGGACGAGGGCGGGACGAGCCAGTTCTGCTTCGGCGGCGGGTTGAACGCCGGTTCGCCGAGGTTGATGACGAGGTCGTGTGCTTCGTCGAGCACGGCCTCCGTCGGGGGCACGCCCAACTTGACGATGGCACCGACGCCGCTGACGAGTCGATGACGGCTGGGGTTCAGATAGACCGTCGTCACGCCACCGGCCAGGATGCGGTCGTAATTGGCATATGGATTGAATGCGTCGATGGCTCGGTATTGGGCGCCGACGGATTGTTCGCCGGTGTGTTGGCCCGCGAGCTCTGAGTTCGCGGAGACGAGACCGGGCATGATGACGGCATCGGGCAGGTCGATCACATCAACGAAGGAGGGAACGGGCAGGTCGCGTCCCACGGCGGCGATCCGGCCGTCGCGCACGAAGACCATTCCCGGTTCGATGAAGCCGCCTTCGTCTTTGTCGGTCATCGTATAGACGCGGCGGGCCTTCAGGACGAAGGTGGCGCCATCCTCGGCGTCGGCGAGGGCGGGCGCCGCGCAGACGGCTGCGATGGCCACGGAGAGACCGAGACAGATGAGTCGCAGCTTCGAGATGAATCGGTGTGTTGATTTCACAATATTATCAACTCTTTATTCCTTGCGTCTTGACCCTGCTTTCGCACCGGTTGGAAACCGGTACCACAGCAAGGGGCATTGGTACCACAGCAGAGGCATTGGCCGAAGCCAAAGTGGTGGGCATGCTTACCCGACCCATGAGGCCGGGTCGTGTAAGCATGGCACCCAGGTTTGGCAACCGAGCACATTTCGTTATCGTCCTCCGGGCGGGCCTCTACGTCCGCGCCGTCCTCGGCGTCGACGCGGCTTATCAGGTTTCTTGTCTGCGTTATCAGTTTTTTTGTCAGCGGATGCCTTCGTCTCTGCCTCGCCGGTCGTTGTTTCATCGGGCTTGGAACTCGGGCCGAGATCGGTTTCCGGTTCGGCGAGCAGTCGATTCAGCCGGATGTCCTCCTCCCGGTCGTAGACCTGCACGCCCTGGACGTATCCCTTCTCGACCCAGGTCTGCATGTCCAGCGGATCGCCGCTGAGGACCAGGAGGTTGGCGTCCTTGCCCGGTTCGAGCGAGCCCAGACGTTTGCCCATGCCGATCATCTCGGCGGGCCAAAGGGTGATCGCCTGAAGGGCCTTGGAACGGTCGATCCCCTCTCGGACGCAGCGGGCCGCCTGATACCCCAGGTATCGCTCGCCGAGTGAGGTGCCCGGCCGCCGCTGCAATGCGAACTTCAGGCCGGCTTCGTCGATGAGGGTGGGAACAAAGGTTTCCTTCTCTTCGCCGGTGATCGGATCGGTCTCGCGATGGATGAGATTGGCGTCGAGCACGACCGGGCGGCCGGCCTCTTTCAGTACATTGATCGCCTTGTAGCATTCGCTGCCGAGGACGAAGACGGTTTGTTCGAAGAAGCCGTTTTCCTTCGCGAGCTTCACGGCGGCGGGGACATCCATGGCGTTTCCGCAATAGACGAACGCCCGCATCTGTCCCTGCGTCAGTTTCAAGAGGTTGCGATCCTTTTCGGGGATGTCTTGGAGGCGGATCAGTTCCTTGCCGCGCTGTCGGGCCTCGTCGGGCGGGACGTCGAGATCCTTCTTCTGCTCGCGGAGGGTGTCTTCGTAACGCTTTTCGGCGAGCCGACCCATGTCCTCCTTCAGCTTTCGGAAGGTTTCTCGGAAGGTGGCCATCTGTCGCATTCGGTCGAAACCCCGCTTGGGTGTCAGGGAGAGCTTGAGGGCGACATCGGCCGCGGTGGTCATCTCGTCCGGCGTCAGGCCGATCGGGTGCACCACCCGCGAGAGACCGCCCATGACGCAGTTGTTTCCCACGATGATGTGGATCGACAGGACACCATCCCTCAGGGCGTCTTCGAAGAAGAGCTGCGACGGGTCGATCGCATCCCTGACGTTCAGGAAGGGCGTGACGGCCGGACTTTCGTTGGGTACGTCGAGACCGCGCGCCGTGTGGACGTCGATCATCCCCGGAAAGATCGTCTTGCCGGAAACGTCGATGACCTTCGCGTCGAACGGGATTTCCGCCGGCGGGGCGGCGTCGCCCCGAGGCCTGCCCCTGGGTCGGTTCAGAGATGTGATGCTTTCGATGTGTCCGTCACGGATCAGCACTCGGCCCTTCTCGATCTCTTCGCCGACGACGGGGATGATGCGTCCGCCTTCGAGGACGATTGTCTGGGCTGAAACCTTGTTGATAGCGATCAGGAGGATCGACGCGGCCAGGAAACACGTTCCATAGTTCTGCAGCCGTCTAAACCAATGTGCTCGCGTAGAGGGTTGCGGCGCGCGGGTGCTCGATCGGCCGCGCGGGCTGAAGCCCGCGGCTCTTCTTTTTCCAGACATCGTCATCGATGATCGTGGCTGTCTCATTGCATCGTCTCCCGCATCCGTCCACGCATACCGCAACCCCTTATCCGCCCGTGGCGTTTCTGACTATCGTTCCCCCGATGACGACAACCTCCGCACGGGTGGTGGCTGCGAAGGGTTCACCCGACCACAGGACCACATCCGCCGGTTGCCCGGTCTCGATCGTTCCAGACGGCGATTCGAGTTCCAACAGTTTTGCCGGCGTTGTGGTGACCGCCGCGAGCGTCTGGGAACGCGACAGGCCGAATCGCATTGCGTAGGTTGCCTGGTGTGGCAGTGCGGCCTCGCCGGTCTGGTCGTTGGCCGACAGGGCGACCGTGAGGCCGGCCCCGATCAGTTTCTCGAGCGTGTTATAGCGCTGTTTTTCCGCCTCGCCGCTGCCAGCGCGGAAACCGCTTGGATAATCGTAAATGGGACCGAAGATGATCGGAATCTTGTTCTCGCGCAGGTCGTCTAGACATCGGTAGGCGTCGGTTCCCTCCTCGAGGATGAACGGGATGTTGAACTCCCGGCTCAGCCGGATGGCGGTGAGGATGTCGAGGTGCGAACGCGCCTGGATTCTCAGCGGGATCTCGCCCTTGAGCACGCCGATCAGGGTGGGGATCGAGTCGTCCGAGGGGGAACCCTCGCCCCGCGTGGCGGGTGTTTCACCGCGTGCGAAGATCTGGGCGTCGTGGAATGATTTGCGGAAGACCCAGGTGAGACCCATGCGGGTGTTGGGACGACGGGTGAGGAACGTTGTGCGACCGAACGGGGTTCGGTTGCGCGAAGCCTTGTAGATCGGCTCGCGGCCGATTGTCGCCTTGACGCCGTAGGCCTCACGGATAATGCGGCCACCGGCCGGACCGCCGGTTCTCAGGATCGCACCGCGGCCGCCGATGACGCTGGCCGAATCGGCGCTGACATAGACGGTCGTTACGCCCGCCGCGGCGAGCCGGTCGAAGCTTCGGCTGTGGAGATCGACCATGTCGATCACACGCAGCTCGGGGATGCACTCCGAGCGGTGCTCCGCCTTGTTGACGGATCGATAGCCCGCGGTGGAATTGGCGTCGATGAGGCCGGCGGTGATCGTGCCGTCTGGCAGTTCGATGACCGTCGCGCCATCAGGCGGCGCGAGGTCGGTTCCAACGCCGGTAATTTTTCCAGCTTCGATGAGGAGGGCGCCGTTTTCGATGGTTTTTTCCGGGCTGATATAAATCTTGCCCGCCCTCAGCAGGATGGCCGGCGCGTCTTCCGCCCATGCGATCGGCGTCGCGCTCATGACGACCAGCATCAAAATTGAACTGAGGCCCGATCGAATCATCGTTCGTTCCCCCGGTTTGAAGCGACCGTATCTGGAGAACGATAGACGCGCTCGCCGTCGACAAAGACCTCGATGATCCGCGATGTCAGATCCATGGGATGCCCGGAAAAGACGATGAAGTCCGCGTCTTTGCCCGGCACGAGCGAGCCGACGTGATCGGATACCCCCACGATTTTGGCCGGAGTCGTGGTGATCGCCGCGAACGCCGCCGCCGGTGGCAGGCCCTGTTGGATTGCTATGGCCGTTCCGACGCGGAGCATTTCAGGCCCCGCCTTCGGCGGATTGCACGTCAAGGCGAATGGGATGCCCGCCTCGTGGAGGATGGCCGCGGACCGGGTGAAGCGACGGGGGTCGCCAAAGGTTGGGCATCCGAGAATGACAGGCTCTCGGAGCGATCGGACGTCGTCCAGACGCTCGGCGGCGTAGCGGGCGTGCAGGGCGATGCATCGGACATCCTGCTCGTTGTGGAAGCGGGCCAGGCTATCGAGACCGGCGGCGCCGTCCACGTCGACGATGGCCGTCGTAGTACCCTGTGCCCACGGGGTGAGCGGAGATTGACTCTCCGCGCGTTTTTCTGACTCTGGTTTGTCGTTGTCTTGCGAGGTTTTCTTCGCCTCGGTGATGATCCGCCGCAGATCATCCAGACCGCCTTGGATTGATGTCGGCGTTCGCCGAACGGTGAAGGCCTTGGCGGTGAGCGACAGTTTCAGCGGCCCATGGCCGAGCAGCCGGCGGGTGCTATCGGCCCCGGCTGTTTTGACGACGGCTGTAGATCCGCCGACCAGGTGTGAACTCGCCGGGGCGAGCACCGCGGTGGTGATGCCGGCCCGGACCGCGCGGTCGAAATCGTGATGAAAGCGATTGAACAGATCGGCGGCGTCGGCCTCGGATTCGATCGAATGGGCCGCCTCGCCGGTTCGCTGCATCGTGCCCAGGGTGGCGTGGGCATCCACAAAGCCGGGAGACAGGATCGCATCGGATCGATCCAGCACGATACAGCCGTCGGGGATCGTGACGTCCTTGCCGATTGCTGTGATCTTTCCATTCTCGATCAGCAGGGCGACATCCTCGACCAGCGCGCCGGCTTCGTTCAGATAGCCCCCGGCTCGAACGGCAAATTGGATATTCTCGGCGTGGACTCCCCCCGGAGCCGTCATCCACAGGCACGCGGCGAAGATGCACATGATCCGGATGCCCCGCCTCGGAGCACCCGCGACGAGCAGACTGTGCATGGATTTCGATTGTGCCGATTCGGTGCTGATCGTCCTCACTCCTCTCTAGTCCTCACTCCCCTCGATGATAGACTTCGACGCCGCCGATGAAGACTCGCTCGACGACGGAATCCGCCGCCAGCGGATATCCGCTCCAGATCACAACGTCGGCCAGTTTGCCGACTTCGAGGCTTCCGATTTTATCCGCGGCGCCGCGAACCCGGGCTGCCTGAATGGTTACGGCACGCAGGGCCTGGTCGCGATCCAGGCCGTGACCCACTGCGATGGCGGCATTTTGTGAAAGATAGTGCGTGGCTGATCCCCCTGAACTGCCGCTGCCGATGGCTAGCGACACGCCGGCCGTTGCGAGCCGGGACGCGTTGTCGAGTCGAAGGTCGCGCGTGTGGGATCTGTCGAACAGGCCCGCCGGGATCAAGCGGCCCAGGATGACGGGCACCTCCGCGCGGGCAAGCTCGTCGGCGACATAGGCCGCTCCGCTGGCGCCGGAGATCGACGCATCGAGATTGAATTCGTTTGCCAGGGCCAGGACGTTGAGGATATCCGCCGGGCGATGGGCCTCGAAGCAGACCGGCAACTCTCGTTTGAGCGCCTTGACGAGGATCTCCTTGTCCGCATCGCTAGCGGGTTGATCGGGCTTGGTCAATTCCTCGCCGTCTTTGTCTTTCTTGGCATCATCTTTCTTGGCGGGTTTCTTCTCCGCGTCGTCCGCGAACGGTTGCTCAATGGACAGAGGATCGAGTTCATCGTGTTCGCCATCGTTCGGATGATCCTCGTGATCCTCGGGGCAAAGCTCCTCGAACGCGATCCATGGGTGTTCCACGCAGGTTTTCAGGCCATGGTCAGACGCGGCCTGTGCGAAGGAATCGGGTGAACGGAGCCATTGAATGAACGCATCTTCATTCGGGCCTTCTTTTCGATCTACCTCCGACTCGCGCGGTCGAGGCCTTCGTCGCCGTCGACCGGGCCGCCGCCGACGCTGAGGCGGCGTTTTGGGGGGTGCTGCCGCCTTCTTCTCTTCCTTTTTCTTGAGCTTGACCGTCTTGCCCGCCTTCAACTCCTTGATATACGTCTCAAGCTCTTCGTCGTAGGTTTCCCATGCCTCGCGGTAGTCCTTGGCGGCACCGAGTGCCGTGCGCAGGGCCTTGATTTCGCCCAGTCGGCCGATCGGGCCCGTTGTTCCCAGGCCTACGCGGATCGTCAGACACACGTCTTCGGTGGTTGTCTTCTCCAGGTCGTTTAGATTCTGTAATCGCACCAGGGCGGAGGCGCCGACGATCCCCCGGCTTGCGGTCGGTTCGATATGGAGGGCGGTCACGCCGTGGCGGAGGGCCTCTTCCAGCACGTGTCGGTCAAAGCGATTGAGTCCATCTGAGGCCCGATCCACGGCCTTGCCCGATTTGGATCGCCCACCCGGCACCAGGCCGATGCTCGACCAGGCATCGATCAGCCCCGGCGTGACATACTTGCCGGACGCATCGATTTGAACGGTATTGGGATTGCCCCGTCCGCGACGGCCGTTTCGGCGGATGGTTGCGATTTTCCCCTTTCGGAGAATGAGGGTTCCGCGCTCCACGACGCCTTGATCGCCCATCGTCAGTAGCGTCGCACCCCGGATAACCACGGTTCTGGGCGATGCTTTGCCCGCCGATCCAGCCTTGCGGGATTGTCCCGCGCAAGGATGGGTCATCCCGCCTACGCAGAGTGTTGCGATGATCGTCAAATACCCCGGCCACCGGCCTCGCGGCATCAAGATACAGCCTCACTTGTCATTAAGGATCACTGATAGTCTGGAAGCTTCCCTGCCCGTCGTCCCCCTACTGTACCCGATAAGGGTAATCGATTGCTACTCTTTCCGGACTTTTTCAATTACCCCCCAACAGACCGGTTGGTCTTCGAGGGTTAAAATGGGGGATTGGTAGCAATCATGCCACTCATCACGCTTCGGAGTCGGGACCGCATGATTCTGGCATCCGACCTGGCTCCTCATCTCTTACTTCGCGGCCCATCATTCTGCGACAACATATCGTACATTGCATGAACGGTTCCTGGTCGCGAAGTATTCCGTATGGAGTTCAAGATGCCTGAATTATTGTCGAACCGCCTGTCTCGGGTGTTTCAAAGAGAAATTGTACGCTTCGTCGCCTCATCCTTTTCGAACCCGGAATCTTCGGGACTGTATCGAAATCGCCGCGCAACCCGTCGACATCATCGAGCCTGTCCCCTTCTTGTGACGCGGCTCGACCGGGGGCCGGCGTGTGATGAGAGGGTGATTCTTCACGATATCACCACCCAAGGCATCGGGTTCCACGGCGAGACGGTCTTCCCGGTGGGGAGCCTGTTGGGGATCAAGCTGTTCTGGTCCGAAATCGATTCTCCACGCATCCCCGCGGTGGTTCGCCATCATCGATCGACTCGGCATGGGATCCTGTTGGGGGCTGAATTCGTGTTTCATCACGCCGAGGCCTGCCGACTGATCGAAGAGGCGGGGTACAGTTGGTACGGATAGACCGGACTGTGCTCCGAATTGGATAGCTCGCCTATTGTCATCTTCCCATCTTTGAGCCTTTCTGCTCTCGATTTGGATCGAAGAATTCCACGATTGTTTGGAAACGGTCCTGAAAATCGTGGTTTCGGGACCTCCTCTGCTGACGTCCCTTCGAGATAATTTGCTGCCGATTCCTTGCAAATGCCCCCCCCTGTCGTGTTACACTGGGATTCCGGAGGGAATCGGATGGTCCGCCTGCGCGCGGATCTCAGCCTGCCGACATGTGAATCTCGATCACGCACGCCAACGGTATCGGCTCGAGGAATAAATCCGCGAGTCGGCCAGTAATCATGACGGATCAATACCGCTTGTGTGCAGTCCGAGAATCTATCCCAAGCTCGCTCCTGTTTTCCTCGCTCCTGTTTTCCTCAAGTAAGGGTAGATCATGATCAGGCCGGTTCTGGTGTTGATTGTCATCGTCGGCGGACTGTTGATTCCGGCGGTGGGGGAATCCACCTTTGCCCAGATGCCGGGTCGGGGAGTGCATCCGGACCGTGCGATGGAGGCAGTCGACGCGCGATCGCTCTATCTCCGACAGGGCACGGTCGATTTGCGAAACGAGCCCTCTCTGTTGAATGCCGGATATGTGTTCAACGAGGGTAATCGCACCCTGATTCAACTCGACGGCCCGATCACTGCCGAGCGTCGCGCACAACTATCCAACGTCGGCGTCATCCTTGGCGACTACCTGCCTATGTATGCCTACCTTGCGGACTTGGGGCAGGTTCGGTCGGACGACCTGATCGATCTGGGCTTTGTCACGTGGGCTGGCACCTATCAGGACAACTGGAAAATCTGCCCACGAATCGCTTCCCTTAAGGTTTTTCAAACCGGGCAACGACAACGGCTGGATGCCGCGGCTGAACGCCGACTGGTGGCCCATTGTTATCCTGATACTCAACCCACGTCGGTCATCGATGCGCTGCAGGGGATTCCGTCGGTTGGCATTCGCGCATCGGATGCTTCCGGTCATCTCGTCGAATTCGATATCCTCGAGTCCGACCTGTCACGACTGCGTGAACTTTCCGGCATTCAATTTGTGGAGGAAGCCCCCGAGGGTGCGCCACGGAACGTGACGACCAATTGGATCAGCCAAAGCAACCGTACCAACGAGGTGCCATTCTGGGCCGTCGGGCTTCACGGTGAGAACCAGATCGTCGGCTTGATCGATTGGGATCTCGATTTCGAACACTGTGCCTTCAGCGACTCGGTCGAGATCGGACCGGATCATCGCAAGCTCCTCGCATACTACGGCTTGGGTGAGAATCCCGGCTTCGGCTGGCACGGTACCCACGTCGGCGGCATCCTGACCGGCGATGAGCTCGCCAATACCGATCGCAATCTCAAGGGGATTGCCTTCGAGAGCAGACTCGTCTTTCAACATCAGGCGGCAGTCATCAACAGCGTGAACCTGTATGAGCGATTGAGCATCGCCCATGACGACGGCGCCCGTGTACACAGCAACAGTTGGGGCAGCACCTTCGGCAGTACCTACAATGCGTGGGCACGGGACATCGATCGCTTCAGTCGCGAGCGCGAGGACGATCTGGTCGTCTTCGCGATCATCAACGGTTCGGTCAACAGTCCTCCGGGCACGCTGCTGTCTCCGGAAAACGCCAAGAACTGCCTGTCCGTCGGCGCCAGTGGCGAGACGCCCAACCAGGATTCTCACGGGAGCGGCGCGAGCGGTCCGACGGACGACGGTCGCCAGAAGCCGGAGGTCTGGGTGCCGGGCTGCGGGACGAATTCGGCCGAGGTTGAGTCGGGCTGTGGGACGAATGATTTGGGCTGTTTCACGTCGTGGGCGGCGCCGGCGGCATCGGGATTGGCGGTTCTGGTGCGGCAGTATTTCATGGAGGGTTTTTATCCGAGCGGGCGACCTCTGCGTCAGGATGCGTTTGTCCCGAGCGGGGCGTTGCTGAAGGCGGCCCTGATCAACTCGGCCACGGACATGGTCGGCTTCGGGACGCCGGACTATTTCGGGCCTCATGAAGGCTGGGGCCGGATCCTGCTCGATGACACCCTGTTTCTGCCACGCGATCGCCGCCGGCTGATCGTTGAGGATGTGCGTAACGACGTGGGCCTGAGCACCGGCGAGACGGATACCTGGTTCATCGATGTCCCCGTCGTCTTGAGTACGCTCCCTGACACCGAGCCGCTTAAGATTACGCTCGTCTGGACCGACGTGCCCGCCACGATCGGGGCATCCTTCACACCGGTCAACGATCTCGATCTGGTGGTGACGAATCCGGACGGTCTCGTCTTTCGCGGCAATTTCTTCGACGGAAGGCAATCTGTTTTCGGGGGGGTTCCGGATGTTCGCAATAATGCCGAGCAGGTTCACCGATTGGCCCCCCAATCCGGACGTTGGCGGATCGACGTGATCGGATCCGCCGTCAACGTGGACCTTCAGGGCTATGCACTCGTGGTTACCGGCGATCTGGTCACAACGGCGGGGGCCTGTCTGGCAGGGGATCTGACCGCTGACGGCACGGTGAACGGGAAGGATATCGCCCCTTTTCTGTCGGCCCTGATGCATGGCGTGACAGCCGGAGGGGCCTGTGCGGGTGATTTTAATGGGACTGGCAGCGTAGACTTGAATGATCGGGAGGCCTTCGTGGCGAGGCTGCTCTCCGGATCACCGTAGTGCATGGACTTGCCGGTTGACGATTGGGGATGCTACCCGGTCTGATGCCCGGTGCGTTTACAAATGATCGAACGATACGAGTTGCGCTCGTCCTGCGCCCCTCCGGGGTGGGAATTCCGGGGTGTGGCGTGGTCCACGAGTTCCGTTCCGGCTGCGCCGGGTCTCCACTCGTGGCTACAGCCCGTCACTCCTTTCGGGGTGAGGAATTCGGCTTTTATTCCCTCGGGGTGGGCAAAAAAGACGTGGGGAGGATTTTCGCATGGGGGGGCGATGGTTGTAACGCCCCTTCAGGGGTTAGGTGTGGCGGCGCGACCCGGGGCGTCGCTTCGCTCTGGGCTGACTTGTAGCGTCCCTTCGGGGCAACTTCGAAATGGTCCATTGGAATAGTGGTTTGAGATTCGGCATGCTTACCCGTCTCGATACTGCCGAGACGTGTAAGCATGGCACCCCGGCCCGTCTTCGGCGGGTAACACCACTGAAGCGGCGTACTGCCGTGCGGTCTGTGAAAGGATAGAAGAAATGAGGTTGTTTCACGCAGTGTGGGTGGTTGTCGTCCTGGTCGGTTTGCTCACTCCGGGCTCGGCTCGGGCCGAGCGGCGCGATGATACCGGGTGGTTTAATTTGCAGGCTCTGCTCGGCGGCGCGATGCCGGATGGGCAGAACATCACGGTGCTTCACGTGGAGGCTCCGCTTTCCGTCGGCGTGTATCTGCCGTTCATCGGTGCGGGGACGGGTGAGTTCCTGGGTAAGACGGACTTCGATCTGACCGGCGGGGGCGCGGTGTCCAGCCATGCCTCATTTGTGGGTAAGCGGTGGTACGGTAATACACAAGGGTATGCGCCGGGAATTACGACGATACAGAGCTATGAGGCGGGGGATTTTCTCGTCACGGTGCTTCGTGTTCTGGATGCGGTCCCGTCGGCGGAATGGACTACGTTTATCGCCGGGATGGACCCGGGACCGGCCCGGACGGTGAACAATAGTTGGATCCTGTCGAATGCCGATCTCGTGGCTGAGCGTACCTTGCGGCGGACCGACTTTCAGACGGATTTCTACGGGCTTATTTTTGTCAACGGCATGAACAACGGGGCGGCGACGACCGCGCCGCCGGGCCTGAGTTCGTCCTTCAACGGTATGACCGTGGGGTTGACCAATGGGAATTCGAGTGCCGGGCCGACGCTGGTCGAGGGGGCGCGGATGAAGCCGGACCTGGTCGCGCCGGACACGGCGACGAGCTGGGCGGCGGGTCAGGTTTCGGGTGCGGCGGTCATGTTGGTGGACCAGGCGATCGCCCTGGGCAGCGTGGCCGGCCAGAAGCCGCAGGTCGTCAAGGCGATCATGCAGGCTGGTGCGGAGAAGATCGTGGGTTGGGAGAAGGGCGATCCGGGCACGGCCGATGATGTGGTTCATCCGCTGGATTGGCGGTTCGGGGCGGGCGAACTCCAGGTCGACCGGAACTATGACATCCTGGCTTCCGGGGAATCCCTTCCGAATACGGGTATGCCGCAGGGCTCGCTCGGCTGGGCCAATGATATACTTGGTCTAAATGAGACTGATGACTATATAGTGGATTTTTCCACCGCGAACAACGATCTCGCCGTCGCCCTGGTCTGGCACCGGCATCACACCGGCAACTTTTCGACAGACGCGGTCTGGCCGCTGAACAACCTCGCCCTGGAACTCTGGGAGACGGACGCCGCGCTTCAGCCGACGGTGCTCGTTCAGGAAAGCCGCAGCCTGGTCGACAATGTGCAGCATCTCTATGCGACCGGTTTGCCGGGCGGGGCCTATCTGGTTCGCCTCGTCGGCCTGACGGGCAACAGCCCCGGTCCCGAGGACTACGGCCTGGCCTGGATCAATCAGGGCATTCAGGCCGTAGGCGATATGAACTGCGACGGTGTTGTCGATCTGCTCGACGCGCCCCTCTTTACGCAGGCCCTCGTGGACCCGGCCGGATTCGTCGCCTGCGACGGGATCGACCGGGCGGATATCAATGGGGATGCGTTCGACGACGGCGAAGACGTTCAGGGCTTTGTCGAGTTGTTGCTTGCTCCTTGA
>CAYXGR010000001.1:37966-55146 GCA_964464525.1 uncultured Planctomycetaceae bacterium | reverse complement strand
TCAGGGCGATCGTGGTGATCAGCGCCCCGAGGGCGATCCAGACCGAGGCGATGGCATACATGCGGATATTGTTGCGGGGCTTCGGGGTCGTGTCGAGTCGAACGAGTTGTGTATTGACCACCGGCTGGAAATGGGTTCCGTAGAGAAGTGGCGAGTTACAACTTGTGTCCATGCATGATATCATGGCACTCGGCATAAGGTCTTCTTGTCGTTTAACAGGTTTCAGCATAAAATTCAGTTTCTTGGGGTCGTTTACCCACAATGGTAGCGGCACTGATATGATCTGGCCAGGTGCCGAAGGGCTTTGAGGTGCAAAAAATGGAACTCTATGAACGTCTGCGAGCGATTGCTGAACGTATTCCGTCTATTCGGGATAAACTTCAAACCGAAGAGGCAACCAAGACTGCCCTGATCATGCCTTTTATTCAGGCGCTTGGTTATGACGTGTTCAATCCGAATGAAGTAGTGCCGGAGTTCACGGCCGACGTTGGAATCAAGAAGGGAGAGAAAGTAGACTACGCAATAATTTCTGATGGAAGCCCGGTCATTCTTATCGAATGTAAATCCTGTGGGGCTTCTTTGGAAAACTACAGTTCGCAATTGTATCGTTACTTCACGACGACGGCGGCAAAGATCGGTATCTTAACCGATGGTATTTGCTATCGGTTCTTCACCGATCTTCGAGAAACCAACAAGATGGACAACAAGCCGTTCATGGAGATCAACCTGCTAGACATTCGAGAATCACTCGTTGTGGAACTAGGAAAGCTTGTAAAAACGACGCTCGACATTGACCTGATGTTGGATTCCGCCAGCAATTTGAAGTACAGTAATGAGTTCAAAAGTATTCTTTCGCGAGAAATGGAACAGCCTTCAGACGGCTTCGTACGTTTTTTCGCAGAGCATGCATACGATGGGCGCTTGACGCAAAATGTCATCGAGCGATTTCGAGCAATACTGAAGAAAGCCTTGTCTGACTATTTTGCAATACAGGTAGACAAAAGACTCAAGGCGGCGCTAGATAAGAACAAGCAAGTTGAAGATGACACATCGGACGGCGAGAATACCGTCGACAATCCCCCTGATGAGACGGAAGTAGAAACAACCGTGGAGGAACTAGAAGCGTTTCTCGCTGTTAAAGCCATTCTCCATGACATGGTCCCCGCGAGAAGGATCACATCGCGGGATGTACGAAGCTACTTTGGAGTGTTGTTAGACGATAACAATCGAAAACCCATCTGTAGGTTCAGGTTTAACGGCACAAAAAAATACTTGGGAGTATTCGATAGAGAGAAGAACGAGACCCGAATTCATGTCCAAGGGGCAGAAGGTGTTTTCGAGCATGTTCCAGAGATTCGCCAGTCAGTACAATATCTCCTCGAAAAGGAGTAAGGATGGCGAATTATCTTGAGTGCAATGATCGATTCCACATCAGATAACAATCAATCGTCCATACCCTCCATTGGATTCAGGGTCGCTTGTCTGCCGTAATAATTGTAGGCATTTTTTGCTTCATGTGCTGGGTCATGCAATCAATCTAAGCCGAACAGCTCAGTCGAAGATCCATTCGATGCCGACCTTGTGGCCGCCGAGGGTTTGGTTGAAATGGATGACCCGGTCCTTCATGACGACACGGACGGCATCGCCCTGGAGCCTCCATTCGGTTACAATGCCGAGCCGCGTAATCGGCCTCGCCGGCGAATTCGAATTGGAATCTGGCCCTTCGGAGGGGGTCGGCGCATTGACGAGAAGGATGAATGAGCGAACAACAAGAACAAGCACCGTCCGAATCGGTTCACAACCTGCCCATCGTCGAGGAGATGCAGGATTCGTATCTGCGATACGCGATGAGCGTAATCGTCTCTCGGGCGCTGCCCGATGTGCGCGATGGCCTGAAGCCCTCTCAGCGGCGGATCCTGACGGCGATGCACGACCTGAAGCTCGGCCCGCGAAGTCCTCATCGTAAGTGTGCGAAGATCTCGGGCGACACAACGGGAAATTACCATCCGCACGGCGACGCGGTGGTCTATCCCACCATGGTGCGGATGGCCCAGCCGTTCAACATGCGGGTTCCGCTGATCGACGGTCAGGGCAACTTCGGCTCGATCGACGGCGATCCACCGGCGGCGATGCGTTATACCGAGGCACGGATGACGGCGCCGACGATGGCGATGCTCGATGACATCGACAAGGACACGGTCGATTTTATCCCCAACTACGATGAGACCACGACGGAGCCGACGGTCCTGCCGGCGAAGTTTCCGAACCTGCTGGTCAACGGGACGACGGGGATCGCGGTCGGGATGGCGACCAGCCTGCCACCGCACAACCTGGGTGAGATTTGCGATGGCCTGGTGGCACTGATCGAGAAACCGGACATCGGCCTGCCCGAAATGATGCGGATCGTACCGGGGCCGGACTTTCCGACGGGTGGCATGATCTGCGGGCGACAGGGGATCATCGACGCCTACACCCGCGGGCGCGGCTCGCTCAAGCAGCGTGCGAAGACGCATATGGAGGAAATGAAGGGGGGTCGATCGCGGATCGTGGTGGACGAGATCCCCTACGGATTGCTCAAGAATACCATCACGGAGAAGCTGGTCGCAGGCGTCAAGGACGGGCGACTGAGCGAAGTGAGCGACATTCGGGATGAATCCGATCGGAAGCACGCGGTTCGGCTTGTGATCGAACTGAAGACCGGGGTCAACGTGGATGTCGCCTTGAACAAGCTGTATCGACACACACCGCTCCAGACGAACTTTTCGATCATCAACATCGCCCTGGTCGGCAAGCAGCCCAAGACGATGGGACTGATCGAATTGATGCGTCACTTCCTGGATCATCGCAAAGTGGTGATCACCCGGAGAACACGCTTTCTACTTCAAAAGGCACGGCAACGGGCCCACATTCTGGAAGGGCTCATTCTCGCCGTGGGGGACATCGACGAAATCATCGCCCTGATCAAGTCGTCGGCCGATCCGAAGGTGGCGAAGGAAGCGTTGATGAAGCGGCCGCTGCGGCTCTCTGAATCGGCGGCGTTGACCAAGCTGCTACCCGAGGCCTTCGCGCGGCGCGTTCGCGAGAAGGATCAGTTTTTGACCGGTGTGCAGGCAGGGGCGATTCTGTCGATGCAGTTGCAGCGTCTGACCGGCCTCGAGGTAGAGAAGCTGGCAAAGGAATACGGCGGTCTCGTGGGCGAAATTGAAGGTTATCAAAATATCCTGTCCGACCCGGCGCGGGTGTTGGACATGATCCGCGAAGACATCCACGAGATGAAGTCCAAGTACGCGGACGATCGCCGCACGGAGATCACCGGCGACGTCGGCGAGTTCAGCATGGAGGAGTTGATCGAAGACGTCCCGATGATGGTGACGATCACGCACGAGGGGTATATCAAACGAACCTCGCCGGATGCCTATCGAAAGCAGGGTCGCGGCGGCCGCGGGGTGAAGGGCAGCGATACGCGGAAGGGCGATTTTCTGGAGAATCTTTTTTCCGCGACAACACACAACTACCTGCTCTTCTTCACGGATCGAGGCCGCGTCTATTGGCTGCGGGTCTATGACATCCCGGAGATGGCGAGAACGGCGCGGGGCCGATCGATCGCGAACCTGTTGAAAATGCAGGATAATGAGCGATACAAGGCCGTCTTGCCAATCACCGAGTTTGAGGAAAAGTTCGTCGTATTCGCGACCGCGAAGGGGCGGGTGAAGAAAACGGCGTTGGGCGCGTTCTCGCGGCCACGGCAGAGCGGCATCATCGCGATCGGTCTGGATCCGGATGATACCCTGATCGGTGTCGCCCTCTCGGAAGACCAGGATGAAGTGGTGCTCGGCGCGCGGAAGGGCCAGGCCATTCGCTTCAAACAGTCGGACATCCGGGCGATGGGTCGGGGTGCGGCAGGTGTGAAGGGTATCAGCCTCAAGGGCGATGATCGGGTTGTGGATATGGCTGTCATCCGTCCGGGTATGAGCCTCTTGACGATCTGCGAGCACGGATATGGAAAACGAACGGACATCGAGGAATATCGGCTTCAGAAGCGCGGCGGCAATGGGGTGATCAACATTCGAACCACCGACCGAAACGGCCAAGTCGTCGCGTTGCGTGCCGTTCAGGATACCGATGAGCTGATGTTGATCACCGCGAAGGGGATCATGTTACGCACGGGTGTCTCGTCTTTGCGTGAGATCGGCCGGGCGACACAGGGCGTGAAGATCATCACGCCGGACGAAGGGGACACGGTCGTCTCGGTCGCCAAGATCGCGGTTGAAGGTAGCAATAGCAAAGATCACGACGAGCCTGACGACAATGCCGAATAAGAAATCTCGATGACTCCCTGCAAAGGTCGCAGAGAAGCGAAGAACTGATTTCAACAAGGATCATTGATCAGAATCAAGTTCTCCGTGCTACTCCACGACCTCATCGGTCAGTTTCCAAGCTCACGTAGTCGACAAACACATGACGATGCGTCTGGTCTCATCCATCCGCCGGATGGGGGGCATGATCACAGATCTGGTGATACCGCGCGTCTGCGCCAGTTGTGGAGTTTCCATAGGATTGGACGGCCACGTATTGTGCAACCGATGCGCGACGGAGATGTCGCGTCTGGTTGGGGGGTTCTACTGCGAGACCTGCGGAGAGGATAAACATCCGCATCTGCTCATCGAGGGGTGCTGTGGGGATTGCCGCCTGCGGAAGCGGGGACACCTTCGATTCGATCGCTTCATTCGCGTCGGTCGGTACGCGGGGGCGCTGCGGGCGATGATCTTGCAATTCAAGCATGAAATCGTTCTCGAACACCACTTGGGGAACATGATGGCCGACGCGGTTCAATCCCGGGTGGATTCGAGCGAGGTGGACCTGTGGATACCGGTGCCGTCCCATTGGTATCGACGATTCAGACGGCGCTATCAGCCGACGGCCTTATTGGCCCGGCAGACGGTTCGAAGATTCGGTGGCCGCGTCGCGCCAGTGCTGAAAATGACACACTATGTTCACCAGTTTCATGTCAACCGGGCACTGACACGACAGGCACGCGCCGAGGCCATTTCCGGGGCCTTCAAGGTCATACGCGGCGCGCCTGTTGCCGGACGGTGCGTGTGTCTGATCGACGATGTCACTAATACGGGCGCGACTTTGGCCGAGGCCAAGAGAACGCTCCGTGCGGCCGGTGCCCGGCGTGTTCTGGCCGCGGTTCTGGCGAAAACCTCGTCATTACCGGAACCGGATGAAGCATTGAAAGAGACGCTATCGAATAGCTGACGGGATTCCATGGTCCATCGAGGGGGCGCCTGACAGTTTGGACGTGGCAATGAGATCCCATCTCGCCGGGATCGAATCATGAAAGCCCGGCTGAAGCCGGCTGATGGTGCTCTGCTGTGCCTTGAACCACCGACTCAAGTCGGTGGCAAACAAACAAACTGCCGGCTGAAGCCGGCAAGAGAATCCGCGGAATCTGTCATGGTCTCCAATCGAGGGGTGGATGCCCTGAAGGCTTGACCCGATGGCAAGCCCAGCGTAAACTCGCGGTCATGAGAGATATATATCGCGTAACTATTTACTGAGGCTCATGTTATGCTGTTTTGTTACCGACGATAAGACAAAGGCCGACTGGTTTTGGTTGTCGGCCATTACAAACATGAGGTGGAGAATTCATGATTCGCATCACCGTCAGCGGTCGACACATGGATCTCAGCGATGCGTTGAAGTCCTTTGTCGACGAGAAGGCCGGTAAACTCAATAAATTCTACGATCGAGCACACAGCGCGGAGGTCGTGTTTGAGCGTCAAGGCGATAACCACCGCTGTGAGATTATCGTCAAGGCGGACCATCACATGACGTTTATCGCCAAAGAGGAGCACGAGGATCCTTATGCGGCGGTAGACGCAGCGGTGAAAGATCTGGAAAGACAACTGAATCGTCATAAGGAAAAATATCGGAATCGCAAGCACCCGGATGGGTTTAGCGAGCGGGAGCCCATGAGTGAACCGCCTCCCGATACAGCCCCGACCTCTACAACGGAAGGCGGGGCTCAATGAAATTCAGCGACTTCGTTGTGCCAGAAGCGATTATCCCCGATCTGCAGTCGACCGATCGCAACGGAGTAATACGAGAATTGATTGTCACCCTGGCGTCTGTCGGCGCTTTGGAAGAGGAGGATGTTGAGGCGGTTGCTCGGGCGGCCATCCATCGCGAGAACCAGGGGAGCACCGGATTCGGCAAGGGTGTAGCCATCCCCCATGTGAAGCACGCGAAGGTATCGAGGATCATGGCGGCCGTCGGCAGAAGTTCCAACGGCGTTGATTTTGTGGCATTGGATCGAGCGCCTGTCTATACGATCATGCTTCTGCTTTCACCGCTCGAATCGCGTGACGGCCACCTTCAAGCGATGGCGACGATGTTTACCCATTTCCAACGAGACAGTTTCAGACGATTTTTTCGACAATCCAAAACAACCGATGCGATACTGGATTTGATTCGGGAGGCCGATGAAATGCCCGCGGAATAACGAGCGGGGACGAATCGGTTTTTTAAGAGCGCGACTCCAGCACCCTAAAACGCGAACAACGCGATGTTTCCATCAGGCGGCCGCATGCAGAACAGAATCGCGGTGTCTGGAATCCCCATGGACGAACCTGATGCCGGACAATCAACCCAGCGCGGAGATCGAAGTTGTGATCTCGAACATACAAGGCTTGCACGCGCGACCGGCGATGCGATTCGTGGATGTCGCGTCTCGATTCGGCAGCGCGATTCGGGTTCGAAACGCCGATCGCGAGGTAGACGGGAAAAGCCCGATGGAAATGATGCTTTTAGAAGCGATTCAGGGCACAACACTTCAGATTCTCGCCAATGGGGAAGACGCTGCGCAGGCGGTTCGGGATCTGGCGGACTTGGTGAACAACAAGTTCGGGGAAGACTGAAACCCATCGACGATACGACTTTCATCTCAGCGGGGAGCGACAACGTGGTTCCCCCGGCAACAGCAACACACAAAAATCACCCGGATTTCAGCAGGGGGCTTCGAGCACATCGTTTTAAGACGCGGATGGAAATGCTATGCCACTAAAACGAGGCATCGGCGTATCATCGGGCGTGGTCATCGGCGACGTCCTCTTGCTCGATACCGAGGAGACACGGGTTCCACGCCGCATGGTGCCCACGGACTTGGTCCCAAACGAATGTGCCATGCTGGATCGAAGCTTCGAGTCCGCGCGGAGCGAAATCGCAAAGGAACGGGAGCGATTCGCCGAACGGGCCGGAACCGAGCTGGCCGACATTTTCGGATACCACGAACGTTGGCTGGAGGATCCGAAACCTCGGAAGGAAATTGCCGCACTCATTGAATCAAAGCAATACAGCGCCGCCTATGCCATCAGTATCTTCATGCGTCGCTATCGCCGTCGATTCGAAGAGATGGGCAGCCCGTTTCTTCAAGAGCGGGCCAAGGATGTTCAGGATATCGAACGACGGTTGCTACATCACGTCGGTGGTGAGACGCGGCACGACCTATCGACACTTGAGCAGCCGGTCGTGATCGTAGCACATGATCTGACGCCGTCGCAGTTGGTCATGCTTGAACAAACCAAGCGGCTTCTGGGCTTCGCCACCGATGCCGGTGGGACCACGTCACACACGGCCATCATCGCCGCCGGCCTCGGCATCCCCGCCGTGGTCGGACTGGAAGACATCACGGCGAATGTGGCCAGCGGCGACACCCTCGTGGTGGACGGTCTTCATGGCGTCGTCGTCATCAATCCGGACACGAGCCAACGAAAAGGTTACGCGGCTGAGGCGGAACATCTTCAGGAAGTTCGCGAGACACTCGAGGCGCTTCGCGATCTGAAGGCGGAGACGAAGGACGGCGTCGGCATCGAACTGCTCGGCAACATCGAGTTTCCTCTGGAAATTTCGGACTGCATGGAGAAAGGCGCGACGGGCATCGGCCTGTACCGAACTGAATTTCTCTTTCTGCAGGAGAATTCATTCCCAACCGAGGAGGAACAGTTTGCTGCCTATCGCAGTGCGGCCGAAGCCGTTGAATCCGCGGGCGGCGGCCCGCTCGTGATTCGTACGATGGACCTGGGCGGCGACAAGTGTCATCCCAGTGCAATGTGGGAGGCCGAAAAGAATCCCTTTCTGGGGCTTCGATCGATTCGTTACAGCCTCCAGAATCTGACTATGTTTCGTGCGCAGCTACGTGCGATCGTTCGGGCGAGTGTATTTGGCGACATCCGGGTGATGTTCCCGCTGATTTCCCGCATTATGGAACTCCGGCAGGCCAAGTTTGTGCTGAGCCTGGTCATGGAGGATCTGGAGCAGGAGGGCTACGATTTCAAGAGTCAGATTCCCGTCGGCGTGATGATCGAGACGCCGGCGGCGGCCCTGTGCACGCGGGAGCTGGCCCGCGAATCGGACTTCATGAGCATCGGCACCAATGATCTGATCCAGTATACGCTGGCGGTGGATCGAACCAACGAGCGTGTGGCCCAACTCTACACACCCGCGGATCCGTCGATCATTCGGCTGTTGCGGGGGGTGCTTCGAGATGCGAGGCGTTACGATACGAAAGTGAGCCTTTGCGGGGAGATGGCGGGGGACATTTTCTTTACTATCTTATTGGTAGGCATGGGGTTACGCACGCTTTCCATGGCAGCAGGAAATATTCCCCGTGCAAAAAAAGTGATTCGCAGCATCACGCTAGCCGACGCAGAACGGGTGAAGCGCCGTGTGATGTCCTTTGAAACTGAGCGTGAGGTGCTAAACTACCTGAGAGACGAGACTCGAAAAGTCTGGGGTGACATATGAGTGTGTACTCATTTATTGGACGCGTCGCGATTGCGCAGTCAGTATCCGATTCGAGCCGTGCATTTCACGGTTTATTTCACGGATGACTGCTTCATCGCAACTCGTTCATGAGACGAGTGACTGTCAATCGTTCCGGCAGAGGGGCTGTGTAGGCTCCGAAGTGATGCTGGGAAGGACGAAACAAACATTACGTAAGGATAGAAGGGATTGCGGACGGATTGCGCAATCGGCTGGCGATTCACTACGCTGTAGAAGGTGACCTCAGGTTCATTTCGCACCAGGATACCCTGCGCCTGTTCAGACGATCGCTGACACGCGCCGGCGTGCCGTTGCGGTACTCCGAGGGCTTCAACCCTCGGCCGCGCGTGCGAATTGCGTTGCCACGACCTGTCGGCGTCGCGACCCTGAGCGACCTGCTCGTTGTCGAATTGATCTCCGACGAAGATCCAGAAACGCTGTTGATGCGTGTTGCAGCCCAGGTTCCGGAAGGCATGCGCCTTCTTCAAGCCGAACGACTCGACGAACGAGATCGCCGGCTGCCCTGCTCGGCACGTTATTCATTGGAACTGGATCCGAGGAAATGCGAATCAGTCGCACAGTCGGCGGCCGAATTCCTGGCGAAGGAATCCGTGCTCGTCCGAAGGACGATCGGGCAAGGCCCGGCGTATCGCGACATCAACATTCGCGTCTTCATCACGAGCATGAAGGTTTCCGACGGCGAGTTAGGCTGGGCGCAAGCCATCAGCCCGAACGGCACGGCCAGGATCGGAGAAGTTCTCGACAACATCGGACTTTCCGGTCGGGAATTTTTGCATCGCGTCGTCCGACGGCAGACCACCTACGAGACTTGATCGCCCCCCATCTCGTGGTTCCACCGCCCGCACTTCCCTCGTGAAAGGACCATGGTGACGAACTTGCAGAGTGAGAAGGCTTCCGAGAAGAAGTTGAACAATCGCAAAAAAAACAATAGCGCCACAAAGACTCGCGTCACACGAAAGAAGACCCAAAAAAAGACGGAGTCAACCCCACGGAAAGATCGCCGATCCAAAGGCGCCCTCGCCGCATCCGGTTCTCATCCGCCGGTTGAGATACCGGTCGCACCGGAGAACCGCGAACCCGTGCATGACTCGAACCTTTCCGATTTCAGCGCGGGGATACTCTACACAGAGGCCTCCCGTACGCTCGGGGATGCGAAGGATGATAGATCGCGCCGAGCCAAACGAAAAGAACAGATTTCCGAAAACAAGCCATCTAAATCGCGATCCACCGCGATTCGCTCGGCGGATCAGGCCGTGTCCGAAGAGGAGTCTCAACATCCCGAAAGCAGATCGGGGCGAAAACGAAAGATTCGCAAGTCCCGCACACGACGCCTTGCCGAAGAGGCGGAAGTCATCGCGTCGGTCACCTCCCCTCCCCAAAGCAGCCGCACGGGGGATGTCAAGAAAACCAGGAAAAAGACTTCTGCAATTCCGGATGAAGTAGACGTTGAAGGTGAACCCGGCGCGGGAGACATCGAATCTTCGGACGGCGCCAACATCGAATCAACCCAACGCGAGGCATCCACTCGGCGAAAATCGAAGAAGCCGCTCGCCAAGAAACGATCGAAAAAGTCGCGCACGAAGCGGTCTTCCTCAAAGACTTCGGCGCCGGATAATCGTGAACCGATTGATCCGATCGATTTCGATGAGGTTGAGAAGAATGAGTCGGCTGCCGAGGGCGACGGAGAATCCATCGAAGACGACAAGGATCCGCGAAAGAAAACACGGACCTCCAAGGCCGCGCCCGCGGGCACTCAGGGTGCCGTGCGCGAGATGTTGATCAACGTTGCCGAGGCGGAAGAGTGCCGCATTACCATTCTACAAGACGGCCGCATCGACGAATTGTATGTTGAGCGGACGGACTCATCTTCGAATGTCGGGAACATCTACAAGGGTCGCGTCAGCAAGGTAGAGCCGTCGATTCAGGCGGCCTTTGTGGATTTCGGACTTCCGTTTCAGGGTTTTTTACACATCAGCGATCTGCATCCACAGTATTTCCCGGACAGCAAGGGTGAACCGGAAATGGTCGGCAAAAAAACGCCGCGCCGACAGCGCCCACCAATCCAATCCTGTCTCGAACGCGGGCAGGAGGTCATCGTACAGGTGATCAAGGAGGGAATCGGGACAAAGGGTCCGACGCTGTCAAGCTATATCTCCATCCCCGGGCGATTCCTGGTGATGATGCCGGGCATGGAGCAACTCGGCGTCTCTCGAAAGATCGAAGACGACACGAAACGCCGGAAGATGCGCGACCTGCTCGGGCAACTCTCGCTCCCCTCGGGGATGGGTTTCATCATGCGGACCGCCGGGATGGATCGAACGAAACGCGATCTTCAGCGGGACTTGAACTTCCTCTCGCGCCTGTGGAAACGCGTGGCCCTGCGGATCAAGAAGGAGCCGGCCCCCTCGGAGCTCTATCGGGAGTCTGATCTGGTCATTCGCACCATCCGCGACGTGTACGACACGAATCTGAAGCGGATCGTCGTCGACAGCGCCGAAGTCGCGAACCGGGTGCGCGAATTTCTGGCCATCGCAAGCCCCCGCGCCCAGGATGTTGTGGAAGTTTTTGATTCCCCCGAACCCATCTTTCACCACCACGGGATCGAAACCGAAATCAACCAACTGCACAAGAAGAAGGTCGACCTGCCTTGCGGCGGATCGTTGATAATCGAACAGACCGAAGCCCTTGTGGCCATTGACGTCAATTCGGGCACGTTTCGACTTCCGGAAAACGCAGAGGAGACGGCCTATCGTGTGAACCTCGAGGCGGTCGATGAGATTGCCCGACAGCTTCGATTGCGAGATCTCGGAGGATTGATCGTCTGCGATTTAATCGACATGACTCAAGATCGACACCGGCGCACGGTCGAACGCCGCTTTGCAGACGCACTGAAGCAACACAAGGAGCGGGCCAAGATTCTTCGGATTTCCCGATTCGGATTGCTTGAAATGACACGACAGCGACAGCGTGCATCCCTGACCAAGACGGTGTTTCGAGAGTGCTCGCGATGTGCTGGAAGCGGTCGGGTGAAGGCGGCGGAGTCGGTGGCACTCGACGTGATGCGCCAGATCCGGCTTTCGTCTCAACGCGATGGGGTGGTGCGGATTGATGTGCGGGTTTCAAATCAGGTAGCCAACGTGTTGCTCAATCGGAAGCGTCGACAACTTGCCGATCTTGAGCGTGCCTGCGGGCAAACCATTCAAATTAATGGAACCGAGACCTACGCCGTCGCCGATGTGGATTTGTCCTGTACCGATCGGCGCGGAAGTGAGGTTCGTACCGTTGATACGGTCCAGCGTAGAAAACGGCCCAACCCGCGAAACACTCAAAGACGGGGGCGAAGGCGCGGCCGATAAGCATCTAGACCAGTCGCGTGTCACACCCTCGTCCGGGAGTTGTACACACAAGCGGGAGACCATTGAGTGGATAGAATGATCGTTTCATCGGGAACAATTCGTCACCCGAGCTGCGCAACTCGCCGCGTATGGTGTTGCTTGTGTTGGATCAGCCCCCTGCTTGGCATCGGTTGCAGCAGCCCCGCCTGGTATCTCGATCCGGGGTCGGGTGAAAGACTTGCCAAGCAGGAGAACAAACCACTCCTGCTGTATTTCAAGGAATGGGATTCAACGCACCATCGCAACATGAGACTCGATGTGTTCGCAAATCCGGAAGTTCAAAAGGAGATGCTCGGCACGATCAATGTCGAGTTGGAATACGCCTGGTACAAACCCGAAGCCCTGAAATACGGTGTGTTAGATCCGCAGATCTGCGTGATGTGCAACCCCGATGGGAAAAAGGTCGGCGAGTCCATGTATGCCAACCCGGTTCCGAAGCCGAAATTTTTTCTGGAGTGGCTGAGAGAACAGAAGGCGCTCGCCGTGCCCCCACCCACGAGCGCGCCAGCCGACGACCCAAAAGTGCCTTCGACTCAAAAAGCAAAAATACCTCAAATCAATCAGGAACAAGTGGGATCAGCCAAGCATATCCAATAAGTCGCCCGCCATCCGGTCGGCAACAAGGATGACCGCCGCGTTGGCGCGATAGCCGATCTCGCTCTGTTTGATCGACACGAATTCGGTAGCCAGATCCACGTCCGAGGGGGGCAACGCTTCGGGGTCCGGCGCACCCGCGTCGTCGCGCGGCTCGTATCGCGGTGTTGTGGAATCGGTTCTCGGGTTATATCGAAGCGCCCGATATCCATCCGTATTCACGTTGGCCACATTCCGCGCAGAGACCTCGACGGCCCGCTGATTGCGGTGCATGCCGCCCAAGGCGATATTCAACACAGATGTCATTACGTTTTCCCCCGTGAGCCGTCGGCGCGAGGGTTCGGCTCAATCACCAAAAGATATGATACGATCGCCCCGGCACGCGAAGCGTAAGCGGATATGAGGGGACAAAGGGTGCTGCTGACTTATTATCGGGACACCCTCGGGGCATTCACGTGTTGATATGCCCGAGGAGGATGATTGAGCTTACTGCGCTTCCGATCGGCCCAATGATAGGCAAAGGAGATCGACTGTCTGCTGTGTCGCCCCGGCGTGGAGACGGATGACATCTCGCGCACGATCTCCCATCGCACGTGACCGACCCCTTTCCTTCAACAGGCTACCCAGTACAGTCTCGAGATCCGTGGTGTCGCGCACCGACAACGCCGCCTCGGCCGCGAGGAGAGCTTCGGCCGTGTCCGCGAAGTTTTCGACGTGCCGGCCGAAACACATCGGCCTACCCAAGGCGGCAACCTCCATCAGGTCGGATCCACCTAGCGGCACGAGCGATCGCCCGACGAAGACCGCATCAGCCAGTGCGTAATATCGGCGCAGTTCGCCCATCGTATCACCCAGGTGGATCGTCGGACGAATGGATCCATCCTCCTCACACATGGGGCTTTCGATATCCCGCCCTGATTCCGCTGTTGGCTGGTTCTGATTCCCGATGCCGGCATCCACCGAATGGTCCCGATGTTCGCTTCGGCGGCGGCAATGATAGCCGCGCGATTCGATGAGCCGGGCCACCTCGTCGAACCGCTCCGGTTTTCGAGGAATGATCGCCAGCTGAAGCGTGGGAATCTCGCGGCTCAGGGCGGCGAATGCGTCCAGGAGCATGGCCTCCTCACCGGGGCCGGTGGAACCCGCCACAATCAGGGGCGCAGTGCGATCGATGCCCAGGGCAGCCGGATCCGAATCACCGCTAGAGAACTCTGAAATCAAAGCCGTGTCATACTTCATCGAGCCGGTCACGGTGACCGACTCCGGCCGCGCACCCAGAATCTTGAACCGCGCCGCATACGTCTCATTTTGTGCGGCCGTCCATGCGAGTCTTGAAAACATCCGCCGGGCAATGCCGCGAAGGATCGGCCTGCCATATCGCCGCATCGATTTCTCTTCGGTAACGCGTCCGTTGGCGATGCCGACGGGGATACCGCGCCGCGCGGCGAGTTCGATGAAGTTCGGCCAGACTTCCAGTTCCATCAACACGACGGCGTCGGGCCGGATTCGATTGAAGACGCGATTGACCGCGAACGAGAAATCGAGCGGGAAACGAAAGACCAGGTGGTTCGGATAGTGCCGTCGAGCGGCGGCATAGCCGGTATCGGTCGTGGCGGAGATAGCAATCTCATAATCGGGAAGGCATTGTGTGATCGCGGTAACGAGGCTCTGGGTGGCGTTGACCTCGCCGAGGGAGACGGCGTGAATCCAGATGCAGCGCCGATCGCCCGCACGCCGGGGGATGCCGCCAAAACGTTGTTTCCAACCGCGCCGATTCTTCTTCAGCACCAGCATCTGATACAGCAGATAGGGCAGATACAGGAGCGCTGCAATAATGTAGATGCAATCGAGCAGGAGCGGCGGCATTCAATCATGATAGGCAGGATCCACATGTCCGCAAACTGCTATCAACAGTGGAATCGAGGAGGGGGTGTATGACAGTTTGGGCGTGACAATGTGATCCCTTCCCGCCGGGATCTAATCATGAAAGCCCGGCTGAAGCCGGCTGATGGTGCTCTGCTGTGCCTTGAACCACCGACTCAAGTCGGTGGCAAACAAAAAAACTGCCGGCTGAAGCTGGCATGAGATCCGGGGATTCTGTCATGGACCCTCGAGAAGGGAGCATGATCGAGAAGGGATTCTCGATCCAGCGTTGGTCAGCCCTTTTTCAGGCAGCACTGTTTGTACTTCTTCCCCGAACCACACGGACACGGATCGTTGCGACCGGGCGCTTTCTCCTGGTTGCGAATCGCCTCGACCGGTGGGGGAAGGGGTTCTTCATCCTCGCCGGGAAGTCCTTTTCGATGGTTTTCCCTGGCCTCCCGTTGTCGTTCAAAGTGACTTTCGAATCGATCTTCGCCTCGAGCCATCGGTGGATCCCTCCCGGTGTTATAGCGATTACTCTATCCAAACACGCTCACATACGATTGAGCATACCACAGGCTTCCCGTATGGAACAAGTCGGATGGACCATTCGATTTGAGGAGGGTCTATGACAATGGTGGCGGCATAAATCCGGAGCACCAGGCGCCAGCACGGGGTCTTCGTGGAAAACCGGTGGTCTTCAGACCCACTCGCTTGCGCTCGGGGCTCGGATAGGATACCTGATTGGAGGGAGATCTCACGGTACGCCCTCACTGATCCGCGTACCCAACAGATGGGTCAGATGACCCATCCTGCTGCCGATTTGCGAGTTGCCTGAAAGGTCATCGACCCTGAGAGAGGAATCGGCGTCCATTGGGGCAGAGGGTGTTCGAATGATCAGTGCTTCAGGCTGTTGCCCAAGACATCGAGCATCAGGAGCGTGACATCATCCACCTGCATCAGGCTGCCCGGCGTGTTGTCGAGGCGCATGCGCAGCCGCTTGAGCAAGTCATCCGCGTCGAGCCTCAGCAGTTCCGGGATGCCTTCCTCAAAGGTGGGAAGTTTGGGCATCTGCGGGCGATGTGCGATCAAAGTCGGCTCCAATCCGTCGCTGTAGACGATCACGCGTTGGCCGGGTTTCAAGTGGACCGACTCATCGCTAAAACGTTCGCCCCTGCTGATTCCGAGAAGGCAGCCGTCTCCGTGCAGCTCTCGAATGCGGCCGTCGACGTCGATCAGGATCGGAGGTGGATGACCGGCAACGGCGTAATTCAAGACCAGGGTCTCTATATTGACGGTTCCATACCAGCCTGTGATAAAAGGGGAATCGGGCAACCCCTGAGACGTGAGTTGATCGTTCAGGTTGCTCAGGACTTCCGACGGGGGAACGAGTTCGTAGCCGTCAGTGAGGATGCGTTTCGGCCGGATGGCGTGCTTGATATACATCGTGAGCAGGCCCGCCGCCACGCCGTGCCCCACCGCGTCGGCCAGATAGAATCCCCAATGTTTCTCGTCCAGACGGAACACGTCGAAGATGTCTCCGCTCACCCATGAGCAGGGACGAAACATGGAACTGAAGCGGAATGGGCCATCGCTCGGTAATTCCTGCGGGAGAAAATCGCGTTGCAGTCGCGCTGCCAGTTGCAACTCCCGATCCGTCTCGTCGAACCGTTTGCGCAGATTTTTGCTCAGACGCTGCATCGCCGAGAGCTGTTTGTCGACCTCGCGAATCATCGGCCGCATGTGTGCCAGGGCTGCAAGAACGCCTTGGGCCTTTTCCAGGGATGCATCGGGCGGCAGGCAAACAACACCGGCGTTGAATCCCGCGTACATCCACGGGCGGCTGGTGACGATCAGGACGCCGATCCTTCGCTTTTGAAACAGATCCAGAAAACCGTCATGCCGGCCTTGCAGGGCCTCATCCTCGCGAGATGTGTTTGCCGGTCGATCGACCAACATCATCGCATCGAACGCCTTCAGAACACCGTAGTCGTTGTCGGCGTCCATCTCGACCCGCTGGCAACAACACCAGGTCTTGGACGAAAGAAGTCGATTGGCCAGATCACCCTCTCGATTTTCGGTGTCCAATACGCCCACCCGGATGATCGGACGCGAAGATTTCTGCCCGCGCGCGCTCAACCATCGGCGTCTCAAGGCATCCACTGTCTGTGTAGCGGTCATACGACTTGCCCTCTTCCCTCTGGTCCGTGTAGCAGTCTCGTATCGTCTGAATAGAGACCAGGATTCCCCTCCCCTATCGGTCTTTCCCGAACGCCCCATCATCCATCCGAGAATGAGCCACTCCCCAGGCGTGTGGCTTGACGAATTGCCCAGACAAGGACTCGTGGAGCACCCGCTCATTGATCGGGTGCTCGCCACGGGGGGTTGACTAGAATCGACCCATGGAATCCGGCCCGGATACGCATGTTGTTATGGGATAGTCGGTCCGCGTGGGGAATGGAACGAGAAAGGATTCTCGTT
>CAYXGR010000001.1:2483-37866 GCA_964464525.1 uncultured Planctomycetaceae bacterium | reverse complement strand
GGGATGCTAACGGAATCGCCCTCGGTCACCCCCCATTGGTCAAACTCGCCGGCGCGCACTTCCAACGCAAACCGTGCCGGTTCGATCGATAGGTAACCCGATTCGTTCAGCGCCTCCATCGTATAGGTCTTCACGATCGTGCCATCCGATCGGATATAGGCGATGTCCAGCGGGATAATCGTATTCCGCATCCAGAAGTTTCTCAGATCGTCGTCGGGAAAAACGAAGATCATGCCGCGATCGCGCGGCAACTCCGCCTCGGTCACGTTCATCAGCCCGAGCCGAATGGTTCGGCCACTTTGGTCCTCGCTGTCAGCGACGTAGGCCGTGTAGCTTTTGCGTCCGACGATATCGATCGAAACCGTCCGCATGCTCGACAGGTCGTTCTTCTCGGTCGAGCCACGCGGAAGCATGTCGCAATTAGACCACAAAGGCAGCAGGGCGAGCATGGCGAGACATCCCATTCGTAATTTGCAGCTATTATTAGACATAACTCTCTTCTGTTGACTGTGCATCAATCCGGCAGTGGCTCCACCGTCACGTCGAATCCATCCGGGATCGGCACGATAAATCTCGAACCCGCCGGGGCCGAGCGGATGTCGATTTCCAGGAAATTTACCTCGATCCGGTTTCCGTCGATCAGTCGTTCGCTCACGATACGAATCGGCAGATCCAACTTCCGATCCACAAAGATATCCACGCGGCTGTATTTTTTCGCCAGTTCGGTGGCCGGTCGCGGGATGCACTTCAGGTGCGACGAACCCTTGGGATCGCCCACGAGAAAGGGCCTGAGCGTCACCTTGAATTGCCGCAGGATCTCCGAACGCTTCTGCCCGAACGGCAGCGGAAACGGACCCTTGCCCAGTTCGAACGGATCGATTCGATCGCCTTTCCGGACGAGCTGCCGCCGGGTATAGGTCTTCGCCTTGTCGTTGCGTTCAGTATACCATATGCCGTCGAAGGCGTGGTATTCCTCCCGCCGATCCACCACGCCCGCAGCAGTCTGTTTTGTGAAGTGCACCAGAAATCGCGCATTCGGATCTCCCTGGGTGAAAAACAATCGCCCCTCCTTCACCTGGCGCTCGTCGTCCATTCCCACAAACGGAGCCACGGTCACGTAGGTGTATTTCAACCCGCATGACAACCCCTTGATCGCCTTGCCACTGGCCTCCAGGCGATCCAGGATTGTGTCCGTCTTCGCATCTCCGGACGAAGACTGGGGCGGACTATCGCCCGTAGCCTTTATCGGCCGTTTCATCGTCTTCTCGGGGAGGGTCTCAGGTGATGATGGCGCGCTTGTCGTTGGCGGAACCGAAACTTTTTTTACCGGCTGTGTCGTGAGATGATTCTTCTCCCCGCGCGTAGGCTGGGTGGTCTGCCCGGCCTCTTTCACCGGCCTCGGCGCAGCGGAATCCACAACGCCACCGCTCGCCTGCGCGTGGCAATTCGCTGCCACGATGATGTTCAGGATTGTAACGAGAGACCAGAGCATGCAATGAGAGGTCCACTGTGGGATGTTGAGGCGATGCCGGAGTTTGTCGGTCATGGTATCGGGATTCTAGGCACATCGGTGTGCGGGAACAATACAGACGGGATTATGGTGCAATCCCCAGGTGCGTGAGAAGCTCGTTCAATTCTCGAATGACAACATCCGCCTCGTCGGCCCACTCGGGGCGCTCGGTCTCGCCATCCAGCATCAGCACCGTCGTTGCCCCTGCCGCAGCGCCGCAGAGGATGTCGAAATGAAAATCGCCCACGACCCAGGCGTCTCTCGGATCGACATCCAGACGGCGACAGAGCTCGATGACCGGCTCGGGCGATGGTTTCATCGGCCCGTCGGCACGGGTCCAGGTCATGTCGAACTCGATCCCATGGCGCTCCCGAAACGTCGCCAACGACCGGGGCGAATTGCGGGTCATCAGGACCGCGGGAATGCCCGCCGCTCGGACGGCCGCCACCACATCGGCCGCGCCGGGTTGCAACTCGCTCGCAGCCGCCGCCTTGGCCTCGTGACGCGCGAGGATGGCCTCGGTTCTGGCCCGATCGTCGGGCGTCATGGCGTGCATAGACTCCAGGATCGGCCCATTAGGAAGTCCGATCTCCTGTCGAATTCTATCGAAGTCGAGATTGGACCGTACGAGCGTGCCGTCCATGTCGAAAATAACGACGCGGCACTTGACGGGGATGGATCGACCGGTGGACATGGCGCTATTCGTAAACGAGACGGATGCGGTTGGCAAGTATTCGGAACGAGTTCGAAGGTTGGTGAGAGTGTGGATATACATGTTACGCGCTGTCAGTTTTGATTGGCAGGCGAGTATATTCTGGGTTTTTTGTTCGGTGTGAGAACACTGAGAATCACATGGCCAAACATGGCGTGTCGGCTCAGACGAGCCGCCACGCCATGCTTGACCATGCCACCCGATGTATTTTGGATGAGGTGCTGGTTTAACTCATGCCTTGACGGTCGCCTTCGGCCGTGAACCATTACCGGATGCGCCGCGTTTTTTCCTGACCGGCGTAGGCCGGACCATCTTGTAGGCCGCACGGTTGTCCGAAAAATCCACGACTTCCACATGTTTCATGCCGGCCTCACGGGCCGCCGCCGAGACACTCGCCTTGGTGACGGTCCGGACGCTCTTGGGGAGCACGACCCAGATCGCACCGTCCGACCGCAGACTCTCGGTCAGATCACCGATCTGTCGAAGCTCGGCGGCGCGCTCAACGCCCAGCATCACCATGTCGCAACGACTGCCGGAGTTGGATATCACCTTGGTGTGCTTTTCTTCGAGCGAACTGATTAATTCGCTGTCGTCCAGATTCAGGACGCGCACGGTGTTGCCCTCATGGACACCCAGTTTGTCGGCCAGGCTCTGGGGATGAAGCATATAGTCGATCCATTCTCCGGTCCGGTCCGAATCGCCCAGAGAAAGGGCCACCGGGTTTCCATGAAAGCTGTAACGGATCAAGTCTCCATCGCGTCGGGGATTGGTGATCTCGGCAAGACGAAAACGGAACTTGGTTGAGCCGGCAAAATCGATGTGGTCGGCTTCCATGCGTACCCGACCGTCGTAGCGGTCTTTTCCCACCTGAAGTTTGCAGGCTGATTCCATCACCATGAGCGTGTGTTCCTTCCTGTTTAACCGTTGGAATGAGAATTCGAAGAGCGCTGTTGAGAATCGCCGTCATGGAGCCGCGTGATATTACCGAAATCTAAATAAGAATCGGCACGTCCTCCATCGGTTGAACGACCTGACGTTGAATCAATCATCCTCACCCTACTCGGCGCGGGATTGCCTGACATCGCCACTCCCTGATTCGATCCTGCCGCGATTCTCAATTGATTGAATCGACTGTGGAGCGCAGAACCCATAACACTCAACATGACCGATATTATAACACAATATCGCGAGTGCACCAATAGCTATTCTTCATCATTCTTCAATTGGGCCAGGGCTGTGAAATCTTCCAGTGTGGTGACGTCGCCCTCGACTCGCCCGGTTGTCGCGATTTCCCGCAACAAGCGACGCATGATTTTGCCGCTACGCGTCTTCGGAAGTGATTCGGTGAATCGAATCTCCTTCGGCCGCGCAATCGCGCCGAGTGTATCACGCACATGACGCTTAAGTTCATCCTTCATCGCGTCATTCGGCGAGACATGCCCCTTGAGCGTCACAAACGCGGCGATCGCCTCCCCGGTAATCTCGTCCGGATAACCTATGACTGCCGCCTCCGCCACATGAGCGTGAGACACAAGAGACGATTCGACCTCCGCCGTACCCAGACGATGACCCGATACCTTGATGACATCGTCCACGCGACCGGTGATCCAGAAATAACCATCCTCGTCGCGCCGAGCGCCGTCGCCGGTGAAATAGACACCCTCGATCTGTGACCAGTATTGTTTATGGTACCGAGCCTCGTCGCCATAGATGCCGCGAAGCATTCCCGGCCAGGGTTTGCGAATGACCAGGAGGCCGTTTTCGTTGGCGGCGAGTTCCTTGCCGTCCTTGTCAACGATTGCCGCGTCGATTCCGAAGTAGGGATGCGTCGCAGAACCCGGCTTCGTCGGCGTCACGCCCGGCAGCGGCGTGATCAATACGCCGCCGGTCTCAGTCTGCCACCAGGTATCCACAATGGGACAGCGGCCGCCGCCGATGTGTTCGTGATACCATTCCCAGGCCGCCGGATTGATCGGCTCGCCAACGGTTCCGATCAATTTCAACGTAGACAAGTCATGTTTTGCGGGTAATTCGGAACCCTGCTTCATGAAGGAGCGAATCGCCGTCGGAGCCGTATAAAATTTCGTAACACGATGCCGCGCACAGATCGCCCAGAAGCGGTCCCAGTCCGGGAAGTTGGGAGCGCCCTCATACATGAGCGTCGTCACGCCGTTTTGGAGCGGGCCATAGATGATGTAGCTGTGACCAGTGATCCAACCGATGTCGGCCGTGCACCAATACACGTCGTCCGGTTTGAGATCGAAGATCATCTTCGCTGTATGGGCCGTATAGACCATGTAGCCCGCCGTGGTGTGCAAAATGCCCTTGGGCTTGCCGGTGCTACCGCTGGTATAGAGCAGGAACAGCATGTGCTCGGCATCAAGATGTTCGGCCTCGCAGGTTGGCGGTTGATCCTTTATCAGATCGTGCCACCAGACATCGCGATCTTTGACAATCGATACATCGTTGCCACAGCGTTTGAAGACGATGACGTTCTTGACCAGATCAGTGAGGTTGCAGGCCTCGTCCACGTTGGCCTTGAGCGGCACGATCTTGCCCCGTCGAGTGCCGCCGTCCGCAGTGATGACGATATGGGAATCCGCGTCCTGGAGACGATCGGCGATGGCCTGAGCGCTGAAGCCGCCGAAGATGATTGAGTGGGGCGCACCGATCCGTGCGCAGGCCAGCATCGCGATCGCCAGCTCGGGGATCATGGGCATGTAAATCGTTACACGGTCATTCTTCTGGACCCCGAGCTTTTTCAACCCGTTGGCGAATCGGCAGACCTCCGCCAACAATTCGCGATAGGTCAGCCGGACGACATCCTTCGGTTCGCCATGATCGTCGCAGGGTTCGCCCTCCCACAGGATGGCCGTGTGATCGCCGCGACCGTTTTCGATCTGATGATCCAGACAGTTATAACAGACATTTGTCTCTGATCCGGCGAACCACTTCGCGTGAGGCAAATCCCACGCGCAGACACGGTCCCATTTTTTGAAGAAATGGGCCGCGGACGCGACCTCGCCCCAAAATCCCTCGGGGTCGTCGATCGAACGCCGGTATTGGGTTTCGTATTCCTCCCAGGTTTGAATATGCGCTTCTGAGGAAAATCCCTCGGGGGGCGTGTATTTCCGTGACACGGTTTGGCTGGTTTCACCGCCGCCGGTCTGAGCCATGCTGTTCTTCCTCCAGTATGAACGGATCGTGGTGGTGGCTGAACACATCGAGTAAGAGTGAACTAAACGCCTATGGCACCGGTTTCCAATCCCGGCGCGCCGGGAGAACGCGTCGCAGGCCGTCAACCCGAGACACGGAGAACAAAGGCTGCACCCTATTACCGTGTGAGACCAACCGGATATGGTAAAGCCTTGTGCATCACCCCGCAATCGACGCGATCTGTCCGCCAGGATCCAGAGGTCCACGACACAGCGGGTATGACTTGTTCGGAGCCATCTTGGTGTGCCTGGAAGGCCGGAAATGGATGCTCGATCGGGGTTCATATCACGGCCTGTATTGGCTGATCCGGGTTATTAGAGAAAAGTTAGATGACCCATCCTGCCGCCAGCACACAAGTCGCTTGAATTGACGGGGTCATCGAACCTGTTGATCGGGAGCAGGTGGTGGTCCATTTCTATTCTGGGAGCATTGACCTCGTGCCGGTGCGTTGTTGAGAAGGTCGATTTCGCACCGGCGGGACGCCGATGCTCCCCAAAGTGAACCGCTATATGAAAGTGAGCCGCTCCTTGGTAGAGAGGCTGGCATGGATCGTTTTCGGCCGTTACGATAGGGTATTATGATTCAGAATCAGGCGACCTCGGATTACTACAAGTACTGCCCGGGCGAAGAGCGAGTTCGCATTTCCAACGCCATTTGCGTGGGCCGTAGACGGTCGCATTATCCCAAGTGTCGCGGTTGTCAATTCAATGACGATGAAACAGATCGGACCGCATCGGGTGCGTCCTCGCGTGATTCCCAATCCGAATCGAGTGTGCCTGCGACGCTGAATCGGCGTGAGGATCGATCCAGCACAACGTCCGATGTGGCATCCCTCTTTCATGCCTCGAACATCAGCGGCACAACCCCCGTTCCACTTTCCGAAGATGTTGCCTGGCGTATCGGTCATGCCGCGGCCCATTTCCTCAGATCAAAACTTCGAGGCTATGACCGGGCCGATCCGGATACCCGATCCGTCATCGTCGGTCGAGACACGCGTCAACACAGTGCGGCACTCGAGCAGGCCCTCATCGAGGGAATCCGATCCACGGGGACGGATGTGGTTTCTCTTGGGGTGATCGACACGCCCCAATTGTATTTTGCCGTCAATCAACTCGGCGCATGCGGCGGGTTTCAAGTTGCCGGCGGACGTCTGCCTGCCGAATACAACGGGATTCGCATTTGCGGCGCCAAGGCGACGCCGACCGGGATCGAAACCGGTCTGAGTAGCATTCGAGATATTGCCGATCGCATTCCCCGACACGAAACGGGTGCGACGTCGCGTCTGATCACCCGTGATCTCTCCGATGACTACGCGACATTTGCGCGTGACTTCCTGATCAGCAACAAGCGGTTGCCTCACCCCATTCGGATTGTCGTCGATGCCTCGAACGGCGCCGCCGGCTGCTGGTTTCCCATTGTGTTCAAGGGGATCCGCAATCTTCGCATCAGTCGGCTCAATTTCGATCACAAGGGAGAATTCGCGCACCCGCCCGATCCGTCCGCCGCCAAAAACACGCGCATGCTCAGATCGCAGGTCAAGGAAGAATCGGCGGATTTTGGCATTTGTTTCGACAGCAGCGGCGAACATTGCACATTCGTCGATGATAAGGCGCGGACGCTTCGACCGGATTTTACCCTCGCCCTGCTCGCCCGGATATTTCTCCAACGCCAACAGGGCGCGACAATCGTCTATGACCACCGTTCCAGCGCGGCGGTCGAGGAGGAAATCATCCGTGCCGGCGGCGTGCCGATTCGCGAACGAAACAGCAGTGCCCAAATCAAGAAAACCATGTCTGAACGGGACGCGATTCTGGGCGGCGACCTCGCGGGGCGCTTCTTTTTCCGTGACAGCAGCTTCAATGAATCAGGGATTCTTGCGTTCGTGCACATGATCAATCTCTTGATCACATCCGGTCGCAAACTCAGCGAACTGATCCGGCCTCTCCAGCGATACAGCACATCCGGCGATCTGCGCTATCACTGCACCGATCCAGAACGGGTCCTGAACCAGGTCATGGCCGCTCACCAGGCCGCGCTCATCGAAGAGCACGACGGCCTGACAATTCGTTATCCGGATTGGTGGTTCAACGTCCGGCCCTATCCAGGGCAACGATTGCTCCGGGTGACTCTCGAAGCTCGATCCAGAACCCTGGTCGACCAGCGACTGGCAGAGCTTCAACCGATCCTGGGCGAACGGGCCTGAGAGTCATCGTGCCGTCTGAATCAACCGATCTCGGTGCTTGTTCAACAGGCTGTCCAGTCGTTTTCCAAGCCCCGGATGGGTGCCGTCGAATGTCAATGTGGCCGGGGCTTCCGCCAGCGCGACAAACCACCGAACAAGATTCAGAAAATCCCGCACGTCGATCGATTCGGCGGCGATCCGCTTTCGTTTCGTGTCCATGTTGTGATAGTTGACGAGCGGCAGGCAGATACCGGTCGCGTCGTAGCCATAGTGGCAATACGCCGTCGATTCGCAGGTGCCGCCGTCCATCAGCTTCCGCTGATAACGGAACGCCTTGTCCTTCGCCGCCAGTTGTTCGGCGACGACCTGGCAATAGGCCGTCACCTCAGGTGTAAAGACGGTCGCCTTGTCACCAACACGGAGCACCGGGCCCGCGCCGAGGGCGACGCCCGGAATCACGCTGCTGTTTTCCACGGCAACCACCAGCGCTCGTCGTGGCACCGTTCGTTCCGCCACCGCCGCCAGTGCCCCGGCAAAACCCACCTCTTCCGCACGCGTGAAAAACGCATAGGTGGGTGCCCGCGATTTTTTTCGGCAAACCGTATCGAGCATGCACAGAATGGCTGCGAGACCGGCCAGATCGTCACAGACCCGCGCGTGCATGCGATTGCCGCGTACCACCGAATCACCGATACGCCACATCCCCGGGCTGCCGGACTCGACGGGCATCTTGACCCGCGCGATGACCGCTTCCGGTGGGGCCATGATCGCGAAGGATCGGGCGCTCGATGCCGCCTTCTTCGATCGAGGGTTCTTGTGCCGGGCCGAAATCAATTTCTCGATCGTCGCCGGAACCCACCTCTTATCAGAATAAAATTGTATCTTCGCATCTCGGAAGTAGGGTCGCCGCACGCCGCCGAGAAACTCGGCCCGAACGTGCGCCGTGCCCTCCATTCGTGTTGCCACAAAGCCGGGATGGTCCATGTGCGCCGCGAACAAGATGGGTCGGGTTTTGCTATTCGATTTCCGAGCCGGTTCATACTTCACGAGCAGATTACCGAACCGATCTCGGCGGAGCCGCAACGCCGGCCGTCGAGCCACAAACCCTTCGATGTATCGAATGACGTGATCTTCGACAAAGGGGGCCGTCGGCAGGTCCACCACCTGCTGCAAGCATTTCAGATGTGCCTTGGACATCGGTTGATCCCTTCAATTGGAGTATCTACCATCTTGACGGGCCGCGATGATGACTAAATCTTCGCGGCGGATCAAGGGCTGTCTTTCCCCGATTTCGTTCTCCTGACGCACGATCCATGACAGTTCCCGCGACTCGCAAGCCCAGCGTAGGAAGGGGTCATCAGACCCATCTGTTGATCGTGCGGAGCAGCAATCTTGAACCGCGTTCAAACACAGTGTGCATCCAATCCGAGCCCCGAGCGCAAGCGAGTGGGTCGATGATCAATGGCCTGCTCCAGAAAGAGCCCCACACTGACGCGCCGGAACTCTGAATATAACCCGCGTAAAGTGTCATGGATCCCCCTGATTGTTTCCGGGTGGGTATTGATGGCCGAGTCGCGTATAATGATGAATGCTGAATGATGAGGACAAACCCGAAAGGTATCTCCTTCAGGGCCGAACATGAGCACAATGCCCGCCACGGATGACACGCGACACCTGAGCAATCTTCAGGGGCTGCGCGCGAACATCGAATCGGTCTTCATCGGTAAAGCCGATGCGGTCTCGCAGATTCTCGTCGGCCTGCTCGCGCGGGGCCATGTCCTGATCGAGGACGTACCGGGCGTGGGCAAGACAGTACTGGCTCGTGCGGTGGCCCGAAGCATCGACTGCCGCTTTTCGCGTGTTCAGATGACGCCCGATTTGCTGCCGTCCGACATCCTGGGCGTCAGCGTCTACAACGACAAGACCGGCAGCTTCGACTACAAGCCGGGGCCCATCTTCGCCAACATCGTGCTCGCCGACGAGATCAACCGCACCACACCTCGGTCGCAATCGGCCCTGCTCGAAGTGATGAACGAGGCACAGGTCAGCGTCGAGGGCAAGGCCATCCCGCTGGAACAGCCGTTCATGGTCATCGCGACACAGAATCCGTTCGAGTTCGAGGGAACCTACTTTCTCCCGGAAAACCAGTTGGACCGGTTCGTGCTGCGGATTCGCATCGGCTATCCGTCCCGCGAAGACGAGCGGCGAATTCTTCAGGAACAACCCGACCGCGCCCCCCTCGAGAGCCTTCGTCCCGTCATGGAGTCCAACGAGATTCTGGAATTGCAGAAACTAACCGACCAGGTTCGCGTAGACGCCGTGTTGATGGATTACTTGCAGGATATCGTGGAAGCGACGCGACGGCACGATTCGATCGAGGTCGGCGTCTCGCCCCGAGGCGCATTGGCCCTGCTCCGGGCCGCGCGGGCATCGGCGTTGCTCGGGGGACGAGACTACGCCGTTCCGGACGATTTCAAGTCGTTCGTCCAGCCCGTGTTCGCCCACAGGATCGTCAGCAAGTCCTACCTGCGCGACGGTCAGGCCGCCACGACCGATCAGATCCTTCTGGAAATCCTGGAGCACATCCCCGCGCCAAGCTGACGAACACGACAAGCCGATACGTGCGAGCCAACGTGATCGAGAACACCTTCAGCAAGATGTAGACACCATGAAGCGTCCCTTTCGATGGCTACCCTCCTATCGACCGGCCCCCTATGGCTTTCGCGTCACGATCGGGGGTGTTTTTTTTATCATAGGCACGACCATCATCGGGCTCGCCGCCATCGACGCGGAGGTCAACCTGTTGATGCTGATCTTCGGCCTGTGCGTCGGTGGAATCATCATCAACGCCCTGCACGGATGGCGCACCCTGCGAACGTTGACGATCCGGCGAGTGGTCCCGGATGTGGCCGTCGCGGGGCAGATCTTCGTGATCCGTTATGTCATCACCAATCATCGACGCTGGGGGTCCGCACACGGCGTTCTCATAAGAGACGAGCTAGGCCGAAAGTCGCCGATGGCAAGCCCGGAGGCCTTCGTCCCGATCCTTCGGCCGGGTGAAACATGGACGTTTTCGGTGCCCGTTACCTGCCGAGACCGAGGCCGACTGGCGTTCTCCACGCTGCGACTGTCCACACGCGCTCCATTTCATCTCTTCACCAAATGGGTGAGGCACGACAAGTCCCAGGAAGTGATCGTCTTTCCGGCACTGGGTCGCCTGGTGACGGAAGTTCGTGCGGCCTCACGCGCCACGGACGCTACGGGCGGCACCGGTGCGACCGGCAACGTGAAGGGAGACGAGGAGTATTACGGCGTTCGTGAGTACCGCGTGGGGGACAATCCGCGGCGCATTCACTGGCGACGCAGTGCGCAAACCGGCCAACTCATGATCCGCGAGATGGCTCAGGCCCGAGGCGATCAAATGTGGTGTGTCTTAAACACGCGGATCGATCCGGGCGATTCCGAACAAAAGAACCGTCTCGAAACGACTATCAGCGCCGCGGCGACGCTCATCTGCGATGCCCTCGAACGCGGCGCCCGCATCGGTCTGATCTGTAACGGGCAACCGCTGGCCGTCCTGCCACCGGGTTCGGGCCGGGCCTATCGACCGCGACTCCTGGGCGAATTGGCCGTCCGGACGTTGAATACCGACGACAGCCTGGCAGAACATATTCTCCGGCTCGCATGGCCGGTCCGTTGGCATGGCCCCTGCTTTCTGTTCGGTGCGACGGAAAGTGATGACTTGCAAGAATCGGTCAAGGCGCTGTCGCGGGCGCTGGGTGCGGTCCATGTATTCATCCCGGGTAGTCCGGCGTTTGATAGCCTGTTTCAGCCCGCGAGAGGCATGAGTACCAATGAGACAAGTGTCCGCCTCCGATCCGGCGGACTGTCCAATCCCCGAATTGTCGGCGTGGAGATGAATTAGATGAAACCCCTGGGTGGATTGCATCTCCTGCTGCTGGGTCTCGCGCTGGTCAGCATGTTGCCGGTGGTCGAGGCGGAGCAATCGTGGGGGGTGTTTGCGATCGCCGTCACCGCCACAGTGATGAGCTATCTGTTTTACCGATGGCCCGGCCACGGCCGAATTCCCCGTGCCGTGTTGTATCTTCCGATTTTCGCGGCCGTTGGATACTTGATCTTCGAGATGTTCTACGAAGACGAAACAACGGTTCACATCATCGATCTCTCGCACTTCATCATCTTCCTGGCCTGCTGCAAGTTCTTCGAGCTGAATACCTTTCGAGACGCCGGTCTGATCGCCCTGATATCGTTTCTATTGATGGTCATCAGCGCTCTGGTCAGCGCCAGTACGCTGTTCGGGCTCGCATTATTGGTGGACATGACGATCGGGGTCGGTTGGCTGATCGCATTTCACGCACACCGCGAGATGGACGGGGTGAAAGCCCGGCGGCGCGCGGCGCTGGCCGGTGTCGCCGACTCTTCTTCGCCTGTTCTCGTCGATGTCGAACACGATTATCGTCGGAGCCGACTCCCGCTGACCGCGGCCTGCTCTGGGATACTAGCCGTAATCGCCACCTTCATATTTGTATTCACCCCGCGCGGATGGGAGGGCAGCATCTTCGGCCGGATCCGCTCACTGGTCTCGGTCACCGGTTTCAACGATGTGGTTCAACTGACGAGCAACGCGATCTACGAAGACGATTCGCCCGTGATGCGGGTCCGTTTCTCTCAAAATGGAGAAACCCTAACAGATGATTTGATTCAAGCCTACATGCGCGGATTGACATTTGATCGTTATAATGGTCGACGATGGAACCGAACACCGACGAAATCCTCGCTGCGAGCCGACGGGGGCTCCGACGATTCACTCGCCTCACTCTTTCCTCTTGGGCACGATGAGTTGTCGGACGCCATGATTCGTCAGGAAGTCTGGCTCGATTCATTGGGATCGGGCATCCTGTTTTCCATGTATCCACCCTTGGCATTCGGATCACCGGATATCGACAAAATAGAAATGGATCGAGAGGATCATGTTCTCCGAACACGATCCAGTTCACGCAAGGCCGCCCACTACACGGTTTTGGCCCCCGCTCAATTGACGCCGGAGTTCGCCCTCCTGTTTTCGCAACAGCCCAGCGGGCCTCGAGACGGTGCGTCGAACATTCCACCGCGAATCCTGGAATTCGCTCGCGAGTTCGTCTTGCAAGTCGGCAACCCGGGCAATCCCGACGAACACGGATACATCGCCACACAAATCGCCGATTTCCTCAAGTCAGACCAATTTGAGTACACGCTTCATCGCGGCGGGCGACCGGGCAACGCCGATCCGATACAGGATTTTCTCTTCAAAAACCGGCGCGGTCACTGCGAGTTTTTCGCGTCGTCGATGACCTTGATGTGCCAGGCGGTCGGCATTCGCGCCCGGCTGGTCAGCGGTTATCACGGCGGTGAGTTCAACGAGGCCGGAGGCTTTTTTCAGTTTCGAAAACGCGACGCGCATGCCTGGGTCGAAGTGTTCCTCCGAGATCGCGGTTGGGTGATTTTCGATCCGACCCCCTCCGATACCCATCGGCGCCGAGGAGACCAATCTCTCCTCGCGCAAATCCAGCAATTTGTCAACCATCTTCAGTTCAAGTGGTCTACGATGGTTGTTTCGTTTGATGCCTCCGAACGCGAGGCCCTGGCCGGCGGGGTTCGAGCCTGGCTGACGAAATTGACGACAACCGACGGGCAGCCCAAATCATTCTCCGCAACGCTCAAGGCCCTGCTATGGGGCCCCGACCTTCCCGCCGCATGGCTTCGTATCCTCTACTGGCTGCTGCTTGTGTTGTGTGTGACGTTTGGGATCCTTACGATGCGCATTCTGTGGATCCTGTCTCTCATGTTTCGCGAGTATTTACCAATTCGGCGGCATCGGCATCCCAGGCTTGTTCGGCATCCCGAAGCTCGGTTCTATGATCGGATGGTGTTATTGCTGGCACACAAGGGGCACCTCAAGGCCGAGCATGTCACGCCGCGTGAATTCGCGGAGAAGCTGGCCAAGTCGCACCCGGACATGAAGGAACTCCCGGAATTCACCGAGTGGTTTTATGAGGTTCAATACGGCGGCCAACCACTGGAAAGCCGACGCTGGGAACGGATCAAGGATTTTCTTCAACGCCTGCGCGAAGATCCTTCCTTCGGCATCGAGTAATGAGCAGGCGGATGGGAAAACGATTCCGGTTTTCCTGTGATCAATGCGAATGTATTTCATATAAGGATGAGCATCGTGGACACCCGGTTAACAATCCTTTTTGTATCAGTCATCGGACTTGCACTTCAGGCAAGTTGTTCGGATTCCCCTTCCGTAGCGAAACCATCGAAATCGAAGACTCTGACCGTCTCGACCGACCCCACTGATACGCCTTCGGAAAATCCTGACACACCGAGAGATCTTTTCGGCAACGCCGTGATTCGGGGAGTCATCCGTTTTTCCGGAACGCGACCGGAACCGCGACGACTGCCGATGCGCGGTGACAAGGCCTGCCACATCACTGGACAAACCATTCTGTCGCAAGCAACGACCCTCTCCAAGTCGGGGGGCGTTCCACACGTATTCGTATTCGTGAAGAAGGGAATCGACGGCCTCTATTCCCCGCCGGAAGATCCCGTGACGTTGAATCAGAAGGGCTGCCTGTTCGTGCCGCATGTCTTCGGTCTTCAAACGGGGCAAACGCTCCGCATCACCAACAGCGATGAGACGCTTCATAACGTCCATGCCCTGGCCAAACGGAACGAGGCGTTCAATCTCAGCCAGCCTGACAAGGGTGCGATGGCGGTGAAAAAATTCAAGCGAGCAGAGGTCATGATCAAGTTCAAGTGCGACGTCCACGGTTGGATGGATGCCTACTGCGGCGTGTTGCCCCATCCCTTCTTCGCGGTGACCGATGAAAATGGAATGTTCGAGATACCGCGACTTCCCGCGGGCAACTATGTCCTGGAGGCCCGGCATGAATTGTGGGGCATTCTCCACAAGACATTGACACTACAGGAAGGCGAAACGCAGCAGACGGAGTGGATCTATTCCTACCAAAGCAAGACCGCGGCGGTCCCGACCCGAGACGTGATCATCCCCTTTACGCGGGGCGACGAATCATGAAGACACTTGTCGCACGATATGATGTCGTCGGCGCGTTACTGCTCATGCTGACCCTATGGCCCGGATGCCAAGCTGCGCCCGGCACCGAAGTCGCCGTCTTTGCCAGTGGAAAACCGAAGTCGGAGGTTCGGCTCAAGAGGGCGGACGACGGCCGAACGGTCCGAGACGGTTGGTATCGCTCCTGGCACGAGAATGGCCAAGTCCACGAAGAGGGTCTTTACATAAACGGAAAGATGCACGGAACCTGGACCATCTGGGACGAACACGGTCGGAAGCGTGGCCAACAGCGATACCTCGAAGGCCGACGCCACGGGCGCTGGTTTGCCTGGCATGCCGACGGGCGTCTCGCACGAAGGTGGCAGTACCGGGAAGACATCATGGAGGGCGTCTGGCTGACCTGGAACGAGGCCGGCATCCTGATCGAGGAATTGCATTACAAAGACGGAATCCTGATCCCTAACAACGCGCTTGAGTAGATGCCTGAGGAGGTGTTTGAGAAGGTGTTTCTTGATCAGAGCCGCGCCCGTAAGGAAGCGGTCGGCGCTCAAATTGGGAGAGCCTATTGGCTTGGGAGAGGACCGCTCCCTTACAGTCGCGGCTCTGAATCGACCGGCAGCCGCTGCAACACACCCGCAGCAGTCGTCATGCAGACACCCCCGATTCGAACGTGTTTCCGATCTTCCCTGTCTTGCGTGACGACGACGCGCACCAGACCGGCCCGGCCGCCGGCCTTCGCCTGGGCGCAGTGAAAATCAGCACGCCCGTCTATCATGGAGACGATTCCGCTGTTCACCAGGTGCAGCCCGAGCGGTCCATGAACGCTACCCGTAACGGGGTCTTCGTCGATGCCCACGGCGGGCGCGAAGAACCGGGACTGAACGACCGTCGCGGGAGTCAGGACATTCGTCGTGGTGACAAGAACGCCGCGGATTCCCTCTTTTCGGCAATAACGGGCCAGATCACTCATCACCGGTTGCAATTCGAGCAGATCGGGTAAGTTAGTCACGGCCACGATGATATCGTCGTCCTGTGTGCGGATGGGGGGAATGGCCGAGTCGATCATGTCCGCGCCAAGATTCAGATACTGGAGTAGCGGTGGTAAGATGACTCGGGACTTTTTCGGTTCGCAGCGGGGCATGTCGAGCCAGAGTGTCATCGGCCGACTCGGTTCCGTCAGACGTATATTCGCCTCGATCTCCCCCGGCGCCGCGGTAGCTTGTGGGCGGCTCATCAGGCGCTCGGTTCGGACCGTCAGGATGCCGGATCGACTGTCGATGGGCAGGATCGTGCCCGGCTGATCCAGCGTGTGGGTGAACCGGCCCTCCTCCAGCAGGGCATGAACCGCCGCAAGAGTAGCGTGACCGCAGAAGTCCACCTCGCAATCCGGCGTGAACCAGCGAAATCGCACGGCGGCGTCTCGGCTCGTCGGCCGGAGGACAAACGTCGTCTCGCTGGCATGAAATTCGGCCGCGATGGCCCGCATCTGTGAGTCTGAGAGCACGTCGGCGTCGAGGACCACGGCGGCAACATTCCCGGAATAGGCAACGCGGGCAAACGCGTCGACGAGTTTGAATTCTAGTTGTTCGGGCATGGGTCTCCCCCAATGGTTAGGCTAGCAGACTGTGGTAGAACTGTGGCACCGGTTTTCAACCGGTGCGTATCCATTCAAAACACGCGAAACGGCATTCAGTCACGACTTTCACCACAGGCTCCTGGGGTTTTCGGATCATACCGCCGGTCATCGCTCGTGGGTATTCGTGCGCCAGCCCGCCAGGCCCAGACACAGGCGACGGCGAGAACAGCAAGCGTGGCGGGGTGCAGGCCGTAGTAGGTACCCGTATCCCAACCGATTCCGATCACACTGAAATAGCATACACCTATCGCGACTGCCGCGAGGATGCGACCTCGGCCAGACGACGCGGGGGTGGTGACCATACGCCAAACGACGACGTATGCGGGCAGTGCGAGTGCAAGGTAGTAGTCGCGAAGCATGGGCGTGGGCCAGAGCATCAGCATCATCCACAGGGCGGATTCGGCGGCGCGCGCGGGGGAATCGGCCGGGTCACGACGATTTCGATAGGTGGCGATCAGCAGCCAGACGATCGGGATCGCGAGGGTGATCATCCAGATGAACCGGACGGTTCCCGCCGAGAGATGGGCGAGGCGATATCGCGGCACGTCCGGTATCTCGTCTCGTGTCTTGCTCCAGGTCGTGCCGGGCGTGGGCATCGGATCCAGGACGAGTGTTTCATCGGGCTTCAGCGCAGTCCGCGCCCGTTCGATTTGATCGGCAGGCGGATCGCCGTGGAGGATGACCTGATAACGGGCGTCGGTGGGCGGCCGAAGCCAGCGTGCGAGCACGATCGAATAGCTGCAATTGTGACCGTGTCGGCGGATGCGCAGGTATGGATTTTCGATGAATCGATGATTGGCGTACCAACCGGCGCGGCGGAGCCAGGCGCGATGCTCGCGTACGGCACCGTCGAATCCGAAAACCAGTATGGAGGGAACCACGTTGAACACCACGATGGCCAACATCATCGCCGCCAGGGCCTTCCACTGTCGCCGCAGGCAGAGATAGACAAGGAAGACGGCGGGGGTGACCTTCAGGCAGGCGCCGATCCCGAGCGAAAGTCCGCCGAGCCAGGGCCGATCGTGCATGAGCCATGTAAGCCCAACCACACAAAAGAACAGAACCAGGAGTGTAAACTGATTGGCCTGAAGAACATGCTGAACATGCGCGATGTACAGGAACAACGGCCAGACGAACACCCCCTTATCCACCGGCACGACCTGCCCGGCGGAATCGGAACGGACGAACCACCAGCGATAGAGAATCGCGCAAGACGCGATGGCGGCAAACGCGTTGGCGGCGACGAACGCCATCAGGCCCAGCGTCGGCGGCGTCCACACCGTGAAGGGCCAGAGCGCGAAGAAGGCCGCCGGCGGATAGCCGAACATCGACGTGCCTGGGGGAATGGCCCCGTCCTCCCAGACCGATCGCGATTCACGGGAAAAATCACGCCAATCCGGCTGATTGTTTCGGCCACGATGATACCCACCGACGATGCCGCTGATGAAAGTCACCACGACGACAATCCAACCGACGAGGCGAATACGACGATTTCCAAAGAAGGCGCCGATTGCACGGGGGGGGCATTTGCAAGCCATCGGCGAGACGTGATGATTCATATCAGACATATGTAGTAATCAACCCCTCCGAGGAGACCTTGTCCACCTGCATTGTACGGCGGTGGTGGCGGAGCGATACGGCGGCCTCAGCCCAGGCGGGCGGTGGCGATCAGATTGTCGGCGGTTGTTTTCGAGATGTCGGAGCGGATTCGTTTCGAAAGGATGTCCACGCGGGAGCGCGCTTCGTCGAGGGTCGCCGGCGGATTCTGCGACAGCGAAGACCAGACACCGACGCGGGAAAACCGGGCCATCAGCCGATTGACACGCCAGGCCAAGAAGGCGGGCAGGCGATGAATCCAGGCCTGCGGCTCGGGCCGCACGGTCAGGGACTCGTAGCGGTAGTGGGTATAGCTGCCGGTGTGAATGTCTTGAAAACCGCCTCGTTCAAGCAGCGCGGTGAGGGAATCCGCATCGAAGAGATTGATGTGGTAGCGATTCAAACCAAGCCACCGGGCGCGGCCGAACATCCGCCAGCGACTCTTCCAGTTCGGCGTATCGATGCAGACGATGCCTTCCGGCGACATCACCGCACGAACATCTTCAATGAAGCGGATGGGTTCGGGAACATGCTCGATCACGTCACCCAGAAAGACAAGATCGAACGGCGGCAACGTCGAGCGATATTGTGCGAGCGTCCCGGCACGGGCATCGAGTCCGAAGTGGACGGCGGCCCGACTGGCGGCCTCGGGCGCGATGTCCATCGCCGTGACGCGCCAGCCCCGGCTTTGGGCGAGCGCGGCGAAGTGACCCGGCCCGCATCCGATGTCGAGCAGCCTTCGAGAGGACTTGAATTCACGCGGGAGGATGTGCACCAGATACTGCTGGACCGCTCGTGCCCAGCGCCGTGGCTCGGGTTCGCTGAAAACGTAGTAGTCTCGGTCGTAATGGGCGGCGAGCCGGTGGGCGGACTCACGGGGGTGTTGCTGCACCAGTCCGCAGCCGGAACAACGAACCAAGTCGAACGGTCGTCGCTCGGGGTCAGCCTTCAGGATCGGCCCCACCCCGCGCCGCCGCAGTCCGCAACCGACACACAGGAACCCGGTCGAGACCGCGCTGTCCCGCGTGCCGATGGAATCTGCCTGGAGTGCGAGGGCCATATATATGAGTATCGACAATTTGTCGTCGATTCCGACGGCGGAATCAGGACATTTCCCCATCAAAATGGCATCGCCAGGCCATCAGAGCCCCGAGCGCAAGCGAGTGGGTCCGATCAGAGCCGCGCCCGTAAGGAAGCGGTCAGCGTAGGACTGACGAAATCACTCCCCAAATCCTCAATCCGCCATTCATCAATAAACTTTGGCTGCGGCCGAAGGCCTTGCTGGGATACCGGTTTCCAACCGGTGCATGACGTAGATACCGAACCCGCATCACAGGTTTCAAGATGCCTTCTGATCGGATGCGGGTCGCCACAGGTCGATCAATACCACAAGAATCTGTAGCGCAAACACGAGTCCAAAGACCGCCCCCGCACCCATCAGAACGAAAACAAACATCCCCGACACGCGCGCGAGCCACCACCCGGCGAAATCGAACATGAGCGCCAGCATCGGCAGCGGCGTCAGCCAGGCCCGCGGCATCGCGGGAAATCGCGTCATCGAAAAGAGCAGCGCCACGATCAACGTAAACACCGGAATCGCCAGCATGTGAACATGAGTGACGAGCACCAGCCGGGGGATCGTGTACTGTGGCGGTACCTCGATCGGCCCGCCGACCGGCGCGGCGCCCGCCGAGGTGAACGAAGACAGCATGGCATAGTCGATGTCGAAATCGTCAGGACCGAACGGCGACTCCCGGGATATCTCGGTCTCGGCACTCTGCGCATGACAGCGCAGGCAAGTCAACGTCAATACGCGGCGGGGCGTCTTGCTCCCTTCGTCCAAGCCGGCTTCCGTTCCACCCGCCTTCAGCCAGTCTTCCAGGATCGTGAAGTCCTCATCCGAATCGATGTATTGCCGCATCGCCCCGGCGATCATCGTCAACATCCGTGACGGCACGGTCTCGCCCTCCGCCACCTCCAGACCGCCATAGACCGCGCGAACGTCGTCGATCGTCATCCCTTCCTTGCCGTCGGCCATTTGATGACTGTGGTAGATATTTGCCACGGCCACACAATAGCCGGTTCCGATGATCAGAAGGAACGCGGTCAGCATGACCCGCGCTCCCGGGGGAATCGCGCCGAGCAGGCCGCGCCATCGGTCTGTAGGGTTCCCAGGCATCATTCGATTGATTACTCCTTACCGTGCACCCTGAAAGCGCTGTGGCACCACATCCTGAAAGCGATGTGGCACCGGTTTCCAACCGGTGCGAATCTCGGGCTTCGGTTTTCCGACACGAGGTTCAAGAAGCACGCTTCATATCCAATGCCCGCACGACCACGGGCACAACCTGCCGATAAACCCCATCCGGCGTCCCGGCGATCTTCGCACCCGCGGCACGGGGATGCCCACCGCCGCCGAATTGCCGGGCGATCGCCGCAACGTCCACCTCCCGCTTGCTGCGAAAACTGACCCGAACCGGCCCGTCATTCTCCGGATCGACGATCAAAACGCACGCCACGACCGAACCGATCCGCTGAGGCTCGTTGATGATCTCCTCGGTCATGTCTCGCGTCGCGCTGCATCGGGACAACATCTCCTCCGTGATCCGCAGCACCGCCAGCCGACCCTCGGCCAGCAACTCAAACGAAGTCAACACCTCCCCGACCAGTCGCACGCGCGGTTCGACGTCTTGCAAATACAATTGCTCGTACAATTCATTAGGCCGAGCACCGGCCTCGACCAGCCGGGCAGCCGTGGACAACTCCGCCGCATGGGTGTTGGAAAAGCGAAGCCAACCGGTGTCCGTCACCAAACCGGTGAACAGCAGCATCGCCGTATCGGCATCGATCGGCCAACCGGCGTGGTCGGCGAGTTGAGTGATGATCCGTGCACAGGCGCCGGCCTGTTCGTCGAGCAGAATCTCGTCGGCGACGGCGTCGCGCGTGACATGATGATCGATCGCGAGGCGAGGAAGCCGAGCCGACCGAATGACTTCAGCCACATCACCCAGTTGCGCCAACGCACAGGTGTCCACCAGGATGAGTAGTTCAGCGGCGGAGAGTTCCTCGGCAGCGCGATCCGCGTCCCAGATGTGCAACGCCTCCACACCCGGAAGAAACGCATACCGAGCCGACACGGCTTCGTGCAGGATGGACCGCACCTCCTTACCCCGGTCCCGCAGCAGGCGACCGATCGCCGCTGCGCACCCTACGGCATCCCCGTCGGCGCGGGCATGGGTGGTCACAACAATGCGGTCCGCCTTCTCGATTCGATGTGCGGCCGCGGTGAAGTCAATGATTTTGGGGTCGTGGGTTGTTTGCATGAGGTTGGTTTGTTGCCAATCGTATTGATTACCCGGACGGATTCAAATAATGCCCGCCGTGATGCGTCTCACCTTCTCAATATCCCGGGATATTTGTTCCGTCAGCGCGGCGCGACTTTCGAATGTTTTTTGTCCTCGGACCCAATCAACCAGATCAAGCCGCGCAGATTGATTGTAGTAATCACCCGACTCGTCCAGCAGAAACGCCTCGATCACCCGTTCCGAACCGCCCAGCGTCGGTCGATGGCCGATACTCACGGCCGCGACCTTCCGCACCGAGTCGATTTCGGAGATCCCCGCATAAACACCCTCGGCTGGAACCAACTGCGGCCCGACATCGAGATTGATCGTCGGATAGCCCAACTTCTTCCCATCACCGGCGCCGTGAACAACCCGGCCGATCAAGGCATAGGCCCTCCCCAGACAGACCGCCGCCTTCGACACTTCGCCACTCGCCAAACATTGCCGAACCACTGTGCTCGATACTCGAATCGGATCGGTTTCTCCCGGAAATCGTGTGAGATAGGGCTCCACGATATGGAGCGCATACCCACCCGCCTCCGCGCAACGTCGCAGCGTCTCAACATTCCCCTCTCGCCCGCGGCCGAACCCGAAGTCCGGTCCCTCGACGATCAACGTCGGACGGATGTGCTTGACCACTACCTCCCGGACAAAATCCTCCGCCGATAGCGACAACAGGGACCAGTCGGTCTCCAGTCGAACCACCGCGTCCACACCGGCCCGTTCCAGTTGGGCCACCTTTTCGTCCCAGGGTGTCAACAGGGCCGGCGCCTGTGATGGATTCAAGAGTGTCAGCGGATGCGGCTCAAACGTCATCGCGATGACTGCCGCATCGGAAACACGCGCCTGTGCGCGGGCGGTACGCAGAATGCGTTGATGCCCGAGGTGAACCCCGTCGAAGTTGCCCACACTCAGGACCGCGCCGCTCAGGGAGAGGTCCACCGATGACACACCGTGAAATACCTTCAAGTCGCAGCTCCCGTGGACGGCGATTTTGCCCGAATCGTTTCACTCATGCCCGCCACGCGGGGCAATCTCAAGGCATTCAACACGACGGTCAGCGAACTGAGCATCATCGCACCCGCGGCGATCGCCGGCGACAGCCGACCCGTCGCCGCCAGCGGAATCATAAGGACATTGTAGAAGAAGGCCCAGAACAGGTTTTGCCGAATCACGCGAACCGCCGCGCGGGCCAATTCCACGGCGTCGGCAACGAGGTGCGGCGTCGAGCCGATGAGCTGAATATCCGCCGCCTCGCAGGCAAGCCCCGCGCCGGTCGCAAACGCGATGCCCACATCCGCCTCGGCCAGTGCGGCCGCATCGTTGACACCGTCGCCCACCATCGCGACTCGGGGAGCATCCATGTCGCCTCGCAACGCCCTGATCCGTTCCGACTTGTCCACGGGCGTAGCCTCAAAGATCACGGCGGACGGTTCGATGTCGACCTTGTCGGCGACAGACAACGCGACCGGCTCCGTGTCGCCGGTCAGCATCTCGTTGCGAATACCCAGCCTTCGCAACCGTTCCAAGGCATCGAGCGTGGAGGGCCGTATGGTATCCGTCACATGAAACACACCAGCCGCCTCGCCCCCCACCGCGACGGCTACAATCGTGTCCTGAGTATCTTGATGCTCGATGTCGATGTCGTTCTCACGCAAAAATGACGGCTTGCCCACGATCACCTCGCGCCCGCCGATCGTGGCCTTGACGCCGGAGCCGGGAACCGACTTGAACGAATCGGGCATACTCAGAACAGCACCCCGGCGACGGGCATGCGACACGATCGCATCGGCCAGGGGATGATTCGAAAACTGCTCGGCGCACGCGGCGAGGCGGATGACGGTTTGTTCATCGTGCGCTCGCATCAGTTCGACTGACTTCACCGAAGGACGCCCGCCGGTCAGCGTGCCGGTCTTGTCCCAGACGACGACTTGGATTTGACCCATCGCCTCCAATGTCGCCGCATCGCGCACCAGAATCCCGCGCAGGGCCGCAAGCCCCGACGCCACGAGCACGACCGTCGGCGTCGCCAATCCCAGCGCGCACGGACAAGCCACCACCAGCACGGCGACAGCGGCCCGCGCCGCTCGAGACGCACCCTCAGATTCTCCAAAAAGCCACCAGGATATAAAAACCACGGCCGCGATCGCCATGACAACCGGAGTGAAGATCCCTCCCACACGATCCGCAAGCCGCTGCATCCGCGTTCGGCTCGATTGGGCCTTGTGTACCAGATCCACGATTCGTCCAATCGCCGATCGCGTGCCCGTCGCGGTCGCCCGAACAACCAGCATCCCGTCGACGACGGAAGCGCCGCCGAGCACGGCATCGTCCGCCGCGCGGGTGACGGGCATCGATTCCCCGGTCATCAGGCTTTCGTCCACCGAGGCCGTGCCCTCGGCCACTACGCCGTCCACGGGAATGGTTTCATGCGCGGCTATGGAGAGAAGATCACCCGCCTCGATTTGATCGACCGGTATCGATACCCAGTCATCGTCGCGACGCACCCGCGTTCGGTTCGGCGATCGCCGGGCGAGAATCGACATGGCCGCCGACGCCCGCCCCTTGGCGCGGGCTTCCAGGGTGCGGCCGACGCAGACCAGCGCGAGAATCATCGCCGCGGCGTGAAGATGGATAAATTCGGAACTCCGCGCGATAAAGATGCCGTACAGGCTGCTGGCGAACGAAACAAAAACGCCCATGGAAATAAGCAGTTCCATGTTCCCCGTGCGATGCCACAACGCCCGAAGACCGCCGACCAGAATGGGCGCCCCCGCCGAACTCCGTGCCAGCATGACCAACAATATGATTTGAAGAAGACGGCCGCCGATCCGACGCGGCTCGGTCGCGCCAAACAGAAGCGGCATCAAATACTCCAGCGCGACAATCGGCAGGGCCAATCCGACCGCCTGCACCAGGATCTGGCGATGCCGGCGCAGCGTCTCGGTCAGTTCGCGATCGGTGGACAATCGATCGGCCCACTCGCGCACGCCCGAGATTGGCTCGGCGTCGTAGCCCGCCGCCCGAACCGCCTCGACGAGACGGGTGGCGGGAACCCCCTCGGCAAGAACCGAGGCCGATTCGCTCATCAAGTTGACGACTGCCTCTTGAACACCCGAAACGCCGCGCAGCGACTTTTCAACATGATGCACACAAGCGCCACAGGTCATTCCAAGGATACGAAAATGGGTCTGCTCAGGCACGGACCACCCTATTCAGAGCCGCGCCCGTCAGGAAGCGGTCGGCGCTCACACAGGATAGGCCCTTTGACTCGGGAAATGACCGCTCCCTTACGGTCGCGGCTCTGATCAACATACGACTTCTCACACGCGCGCTCATACCCTTTTTATACAATGAAGGCCTCATGACACAGGCATTCCAACATGTTTTCGAGCAGGTCGATCGCGTTGACCGCTGTCAACAGATCTACCTGTGTAGTCTTGTCACCACCCAGCGCCGGACGAGACCGGCCCGCCTCCGCGCCCCGGGTCGTAATATCCAGACGCATCCGCGTCTTGATGAACAAATCCGGCCACAGCAAACTACCGACGGTCACCGCCGGCGGTGTGAACACCTTTCCATAGGCCGGCGCACCGTCATATTCCAATGCAGACTCCAACACCCGCGCGGTCACGCCACCCGTCCGGTAGCCGCTCGCGGCCATCCGCGCCACATGGGACTGATCCAGACAGACCAGACCGGTCACATCGAGCGGAACGATCGTGATCGGCAGCCCCGATGTAAGCACTGCGGCGGCGGCGGACGGATCGCGATAAAAATTAAACTCCGCGAATTCGTTCACATTCCCCCGCGCCCAGACCGATGCGCCGGAAATGTAGATATGCTCGATACACCGAGCCCAATCGGGCATTGCAGCCACCAGCGCCGCAAGGTTGGACAATGGACCCAACGCGAGAATGTTCAACGCGCCGTTCGCTTCCTCGATCGCGCGCCGATACACATCGAGAAAGTCATCATGGGCCGAAGGGGACTTCGCGGTTTGCTCCCAATTGCTCAATCCGTCGTCACCGAACAGGGCGCGACGATCCAGCAGGCTCGAATCAACCTGATCCAACCCGCGGCCAATGATCGGTATTGACGGTGGCCCCAGCGCGTCGAGAAGTCGATCGAGGTTGGTCATGGCCTGATCGAGAGCGACACTCCCCCCAACCCCCGTGATCGCACGCAGGTCCACATGATCGGAGGCCAACACGAGGGCAAGGGCCACCGCACCGTCCGCCCCCGCGTCCGTATCAATCAATACCGGGTTCGCCATGGCCTGCCGCGCTTTCCTGACAGCCCGCCACGCTCTAAAATAGATTCGCGCCGAAGCGCATTATCCAATACGCACCCCTCCCGGTCAACGCAGGAGCTCAGGAACTCAGCAACAATCCGAAGGGGTGTGCGTGATGGATCTCACCCACGACGGGTTCCCTATGTGGTATGGATGAATCGATATGAGCGAATCCATCGAGACGATCATCGACTCCGTTTGCAAGGGAAATGATCTCGATCCCGACGAGACCACGCGCATCTTCAACGCACTCATGGCCGGCCATCTCGCCGACGATCACATCGAGAACCTGCTCACGGCCCTTGCAGACAAGGGTGAAACCGTGGATGAGATCGTCGGCGCAGCCCGGGCCATGCGACAACATGTCACGCGCATCGCATGCGACGAGGCCCGCGCGATCGACACCTGCGGCACCGGCGGCGACGGCATCAGCACCTTTAACGTCTCGACCGCCGCGGCAATCGTCGCCGCCGGGGCCGGGGCCAAGGTCGCCAAGCACGGCAACAAGTCGAACACGCGAAAGAGCGGTTCGGCCGAGGTGCTCCGCGCCCTCGGCGTCAACATCGACGCCCCGCCGGATGTGGTTTCACGCTGCATCCACGAGGCCGGCGTCGGGTTTCTTTTCGCCGCAAGCCTCCACCCCGCCATGAAACACGTGGTCGCCATCCGCCGAAAAATAGGACGCCCGACGATTTTCAACCTGTTGGGACCGCTCACCAATCCCGCCTTCGTCACCCGACAGGTCGTGGGTGTGCCCCGCCCAGATCTCATGGAGACAATCGCCCGGGCATTACAACAATTGGGCTCGGCCCATACACTCGTCGTTCACGGTAGCGACGGTCTCTGCGATCTGACCATCACCGGCACCAGCCACATCGTGGAACTTCACGACGGCCAACTGACAAGCCACACGATCCGTCCGGAAGACTTCGGTCTATCCCCCGGACCCTTGGATGCTCTGCGCATCGACGATCCGAAACACAGCGCCGAGGCCATCCGAGCCATCCTGAACGGAGAGACCGGACCGCGCCGTGATCATACGCTGCTGAACGCCGCGGCAGCGCTGAGGGTCGCGGGCGTGGCGAAAGACCTGAAGGGGGGGGTTCAGAAGGCGGCGGATGCCATCGACAACGGCAATGCCACACGAACGCTTGAAAAGCTCATCACGCTCACCACCGAGACAAACGAAAACGAGAATCCATCCGGGGCCGTCGCATGATCCGCTACCGCTGCGACGGGTGCGGTCACGATCTGGACGCCGACGGGTCGAACCACTTCATCGTGAAGATCGAGGCCTTCGCCGCGGCGGGCAGGCTCGAATTCACGCACGAGGACTTGCAGCGCGACCACGAAGCCGAGATCCGTCGAGTCGTTGCCGACATGGAAACACGATCCCCGGACGAACTCGAAGACGCGGTCTATCGCGCACTGCGATACGACCTCTGCCCAAAATGTCATCGCAGCTTTCTGGATCGCCCCCTCGGCGGGATTCGCAAGAATACATGAGCCGATGAATACGATGCCGGCGGGTGGCATGCCCAAGCGTAGCGCGGGCATGGCGTACCGACGAGATGCGGGGTGCCATGCTTACACGACCCGGCCTCATGGGGCGGGTAAGCATGCGGCCCAGTGCCATGCCCAACACGAGAGTGTGCCACTGCTTCAAGCAGTGCCGATTCCCCGGGTTGCGGCCCACGGCCGCGCTGTGGCACCGGTTTCCAACCGGTGCGAAGCTCCTTGTTATGTTGAAACTACGACACCCGCGCTCCGGGTTCGATGTCCGCGGAAGGCGAGACCAGGATCACCCGAGCTTGATCCTCGCTCGAAGCGGCCAGCAGCATCCCCCGGCTCTCTTCACCGCGCATGGTTCGAGGCTTGAGGTTCTTCACCACGACGATCAGTCGCCCCACCAGATCCGACGGTTCATAGTGCCCTTTCAGGCCCGCGACCAGTTGCCGCTGCTCCGTGCCCAGATCGATCTTCAACACCAGCAGCCGATCGGCATCGGGGTGCGGAGCGGCCTCCAGCACCTTCGCCACACGAAGATCAATCTTCGCGAAATCGTCAAACGTAATCATCTCGGGCGGTTCATTCATCGTTCGTTTCCTTCATCCAACGGATGCCACCGCATCGGCAGCAATCGGATCATGTTACAACAAGCCCTTGGGTTACGCGAACACACTATACCACGTGAGGGTTGGATACTCGTGCCACACCCAATATCAAAACAGGTGTTTCGCTATTCCGGGTTTCGAAGGAGTTCGGCATAACGCGGATCGAGCCGTGCCGCGATGCGAAAATGACGCTCCGCATCCGCCATGAGCCCCGCGTCCACGAGCACCCGCGCGAGATTGAAATGTGCGTGGGCATTCTCCGCATCGAGCGCGATTGCCCGTTCGAAATGGTCCCGCGATTCTTCCGACCGGCCTGTCCTCCATAAGGCGAATCCCAGGTTGTTGTGAACGTCGGCATCCTCGGTGTCGTCTTCGATCGCATGGCGATAGTGAGGAATCGCCTCGTCAAAACGATTCTGATGCGCCAGGATCGTGCCAAGATTGAAGTGTGCCTTGCCCAAGTGCGGATCGAGCCGAACCGCCTCCATCAAACTGGCGATCGCCTGATCCAGTCGCCCTTGTTCCGCCTGCACACTGCCCAATTCGGCATGAACCGCGGCGCGGCCGGGCGCGAGACGGAGCGCGGATCGAAGGTGCGCAAGGGCCTCGTCGAACCGACCCCGCTTCGAAAGCGATTCGCCGAGTCTGAAGTCCACATCCACCAGGCCCGAATCGATCCGAGGATTGTGAATCAACCCCCAGCGATCGGCGGCGAGGAGATGAACCCGAGCCGAATTCGCCAACGTGTCGCGATCCACCCCTTCGTCGACGTGATTGAGGGCCATTGCCTGTCTCAGGCCCGAATATTCATGATAGCGAACAAAGGCACTGTGGCCGACGAACAACGCGAGAACGACGGCGAAGGCTGCGAAACCCCGGCCCGCGCGTGTCAGCACTCCCTTGTGTTTCAAGAGACGCGTCGAGATCAACACGTCCGGTCGCGTCACAAGGCGCAGCGTCTGGATCGTCAAATAAGCCACAATCCCACCCAATGCCAACGAGAGCAGAAATGGAAAGCGGCTGTAGAGACCGCGAAACGTCGTCAATGTAAAGACAAATACGACCGCCATGAGCGCTTCTTCGCGCAGCGAGAAGTCGTAGGGCAGCCGTCCGAATCGCCCGCCGCTCTTGAACGACTTGAAAAAGGATGGCACGGTGAATCCATAATGCAGCGCCTCCTGCGGGCAGGCGCTGACGCAGTCGAGATCCTTCATGCACGCGGAATTAACGATCATTCCATGCAGCTTGACCTCCTCGTGCACGCGGATTCCGCTGCTGCAACTCGCCGTGCAGGTGCCGCATTGAACGCACTTGTCGCTCACCTGAATCCGGCCCGGCGCGAACCGATCGGCCAGTGCGAAGATCGCGCCGTAGGGACAGACATAGGTACAGAATGTCCGAGATCCGAGTAGATAAACAATTAAAAATCCGCAGACAAGAAATGTCAGCACAATGACGGGTGCCGAGGGAAGGTTCCGCCAGAAATTAGTCGTCGCGAACGAGGCCCAGCCCTCGGCGTCGGTCCTGAAATGAAAACCCGGCAGCGACCGGCTCTCCCAGGCCCGCAGAACCTGAGGCCAGACAAACATATAAAACGCCGTCATCGGCGGCACGAGCAGCAACAGCCGGGAGCGAATGGGCTTGCGGCGAATCCTCATCTTCTGCAGCAACCAGGCACAGAAATCCTGCAAGACCATGATGTGGCAGGCCCAGGAGCAGAAAAATCGGCCGAAAATCAGCGTGCCGAAAACAAGAGCGCACATAAAAAGAAATCCGGCGGTGATGATGCCCAGTTCGAGCGTATACATCACCTCGTTCAATTCCAGCGGAGCCAGTGACTTGCCGGTCAGCTTCCAGTGAAGGATGTGCGCGGCGAAGACAAGATAGACAAGCGAGAGCGAAAACGCCCGCCACTTCGCATAGCTGCGCCGAGCCACAGGCGCGGCCTCAGACTGATCCAGAATGGGAAGGCTGGTTTCAGATATCCCGGGCGACCGGTTCGTCGATTGGAGGTGTTTTTTTCGCTTTGCAACTTTTCGAGACATAGCCCCGCCTTGATGGATCGTGCTCAGTGCCCTGATTATACCCCCATTATCCAACCAATGCACGATTCACGAGAGGGAGAGAAACACCGACAGGATAGCGGATATGTACACTTCGTGGTCGTCATGTCACGGGGACGATTCCATCACCGTCAGCACCCGATCGACTGCCACATCATGCAGCATCGTCGTCTTCCCCGACGGCCAGTGAATCTCCAGCGTGTCGACCACCTCCGCATCGCCCAGGCCGAAATGTGCCTGCGGTTGCAATCCCGCGAATGCGCTGGTTGTTGACAGCACTTCGACGACGAAAGTTCTCTCCCCCACCGTCGCGCGGACCCGGGCACCGAGGCCGAACCGATTACTGCTGCTTCCCACCAGGCGGACGGTCAGCCAATGGTTCCCCTCGTTGCCGGGGTTCAGGAGGATCCGAACCCCCGCGTTGGCGGTGCCGAACATGCTCGCGTTGGTGATAACGAGATCGAGGAATCCGTCGCCGTTCAAGTCGCAGGAGACGACCGCGCGACCGGCATCGTTTGAGCCGAACGCCGTCGGTTTCCGGGGCGGGATATTGAACAGGCCGCGTTCGGCCGTACGGTCGGTAAAGCTGCCGTCGTCATTGTTGACCAGAAACCGGCCGACCCCGTGGGAGTCGAGCCGGAATCCGGGTATCAGCAGACTGACCAGGTCGCCGGTCCAATAGAGGTCGAGCGATCCACGGTTCGCGACATCGATCCAGGTGGTTCCGAATCCGAACTCATAGCCCTCAAGGCCCGCGCCGCCGTTGGAGTTGCTGGGTGGCAGAACCACCGAAGGCGTGACCGCGGTGCTCGCCGTGACATCGGCCAGTGTGCCAGCGTCGTTTCGCAGCAGCTTGTGAAAGAAGGCCCCATCCGGAGCAAGGTGGGCGCTGGCGACGGAATTGGGCAACAAAGTGTTCTTGTTGAAGTCGCACCCAACGTTGGTAATGAAGTAGTCGATATCGCCGTCGCCATCGTAATCACCGCCGGCCATCCCCATCCAGCCGCCGTGCTTGTTGAGAATGTCCGCCTGCCGGCGCGAGAACACCATGCCGCCGTCGTTGTGGAAGTAATCTATGCCGCCGGGGATGTCGTGGCAGTCGAATATATCCAGACGTCCGTCGCCATCGACGTCCGTCAGATAGAGCACGAGCGTGCCGGGGACGAACCGTTCATCCCGGGTCTCCGGAGAAAAACCCCGCTGCTCGGTGCCCTCGATGCCGGCGCCGGGTATTTTCTCAAATTTGGGCATTCCATCGACGATGCCCGAGCATCGCCACAGTTCGTTTGGCTGTGTATCGTAAATGGGCGCGATCAGTAATCCGTTGGCGGCCATATCGTAGCGCCCGATGACGACGTCAACCCGGCCGTCGTTGTCCAGATCGCCGACGCCGATCGCCGCGGCCGCGGCCGTGCTGGCCAGGCCCGTTTGCTGGGCCCCCGCCTCGCTGAAGCTGACCGCTCCACGCGCATCCGGCCCGTTGTTCATCAGCAGCACCGGTCCGGCGATCGTCTCCGGCGGCAGGCCGATCCGCTGCCGGCCGATCATCAGATCCAGCCATCCGTCATTATTAAAATCCGCCACGGCACAGGCCATGCAATTGTCGCCAGTCATCGCGATACCGGCCTCCTCGCCGACCTCGGCAAAGTGAGCGGAACCGTCATTGCGAAACAACCGATTGGGTGTACCCGGCCCATTGGTGATAAGCAGATCGATATCGCCGTCGTTGTCGTAGTCGAAGGTCGCCAGACCGCCCCAACCGCGGATGTCTCGCGCCGCGCCCAGACGATCGGACACATCAACAAAGGTACCATCGCTCGAAAAACCAGACGAGGGAACGGAGATCATGTTTGGGTCGCAAGTCGTTGCCGACAAGACCGCAAGCGCGCTCACCAGGGTGGCGATCATCACCCAGGTTTTCTCATTCGATGCGGCTACAATGGCCCTTACCTTCCACACCCCGAATTCCTCCCCTGACACTTTGTCGGATTGACCCTGAGGATCGAACGAATGGGATCATTATACCGCGCAGGACCCTGAAATCAGCCGGATCCAGATCACATCTCACCCTTTTTTGAGACATGCGTCCGATAGTGAGAAGGTAGGTGGCCCTGTGGATGAATCGCCGTGGATATGAACGCGGATGAAATCGATGGGATCAGAGCTTGAGGGCGGCCCTGAAATAGGCGATGGTCTTCTCTATGCCGTCTTCCAGTGAAACCTTCGGCTCGTATCCAAGCAAATTCCGCGCCCGAGTCAAATCCGGCCGGCGGCGCACCGGATCGTCCTGCGGCAGCGGCTCATGCACCAGGTCCAGATCCTTGCCGAGCGCCGAGCCGATCGCGCCGACGAGTTGAAGCATGGAAATCTCCCGATCGTTGCCCAGATTAATCGGCCCGGTCTCGTCGTGCTCCATCAAACGGTAGAGCCCGTCCACCAGATCGGAGACATAGCAGAAGCTCCGCGTCTGTTCTCCTTCGCCATAGACCGTGAGCGATTCGCCGCGCAGGGCCTGGCAAATGAAGTTGCTCATCACCCGGCCGTCGTCGATGGACATGTTCGGACCATAGGTGTTGAAAATGCGGGCGACGCGAATCCTCAACTCGTGCTGGCGGAAATAGTCGAATGCCAAAGTCTCGGCGACGCGCTTCCCCTCGTCGTAGCAGCTTCGAATGCCAATGGGGTTCACGTTGCCCCAATAGTCCTCGTTCTGCGGATGAACCTCGGGATCGCCATAGACCTCCGACGTGCTGGCCTGGAGAATCTTCGCATCGACCCGCTTGGCCAGGCCCAGCATATGATACGTCCCCATGACGTTGGTCTTGATCGTCTTGACGGCGTTGTATTGATAATGCACCGGGCTTGCCGGACAGGCCAGGTGGTAGATCTCGTCCACCTCGATGGTGATCGGCTCGATCACGTCGTGCCGGATCAGTTCGAACCGGCCGCTCAGCACCATCTCCCGATAGCGCTCGCCGAAGTTATCGAGGCTGCCGGTAAAGAAGTTGTCCAGACAGATGACGTGATGATCCTCCTCGAACAGGCGCAGACACAAATGGGAACCGATGAATCCGGCGCCTCCGGTGACGAGGATGGTTTTCCGGGACATATCAAGACACCTCCGGCGACGCCGACCGTTCGCCGGTGCGCGTGTGAGAAAAGCTACGACAGGACCTCCCAGTCGTCAATTCACGCGTCAATTCAAGGAAGAATCCATCTCACTCTTCCGGGATTCCCGCGTTACAATCCCGACCCATGCCCGCCGAACAAGTCTCGATCATTGTTCCCACCTACAAGGAAGCCGAGAACATCCCCATCCTGACCGAACGCCTGTTCGCCGCCCTCGACCAGGCCGACATCCCCGGAGAACTCATCCTCGTAGACGACAACAGCCGCGACGGAACCGAAGACGCCGTCCGACGACTCGCCGACCTGCATCCCATCCGCCTGATCACGCGAACCCACGATCGCGGTCTCTCCTCGGCAGTCCTCCGAGGATTCGCCGAGGCCCGGCACGACCTGCTGCTCTGCATGGATGCCGACCTGTCCCATCCGCCGGAGTCCGTCCCCGATGTGCTCCGGCCCATCGTCGAGAATCGCTCCGAATTCTGCATCGGCTCTCGATACGCACCTGGTGGCGTCACCAGGGACGACTGGGGCCTGCTTCGCCGGATCAATTCCATGGGTGCCACCTGGCTCGCCCGGCCCCTGACCCGGGCACGGGATCCCATGGCCGGTTTCTTCTGCCTTCGCCGATCGACTCTTGATCGGGCAAAGGCCGCCGGACTGAATCCGATCGGCTACAAAATTGCGCTGGAAATCATTGTCAAGGCCCGCTGCCGAGACGTGGTGGAAGTCCCCATCGAATTCGCCGATCGCATCCACGGGCAAAGCAAGCTCACATTCCACCAGCAACTGCTTTACCTCGGCCACCTGATCCGACTCTACCGATTCCGTTGGCCGATCGCGGCCCCGCTTGTCGTGTTGACCGTGACAGCGGCATGGATCGCCCTTCTCATCTGTTGGATGCAGCCCTGAAGGATCGTAAACGCATGTTTCTCCGGAGAAGGCAAATGATTACCTGAATGTCGTAAATAAAACCAACCTTTTACTCATAATAAGGTTGCGATTATATACGTGAAAATACCGACCCCCTATTCAACAATGTGATCGATTTTTCTTGAACCCAACGCCGCATTGGCTACGATGAACCACTTGGCCAGGGCTTCGGAACCCCGCGTGTTCCCCCCCAGCACGCATCCGAACCCTGGCCCTCTATCTTTTTCCTACTCGCAAAACAGCGATACCAGCGCTCAAAGTGAAATTGGATTCAAAGTCAGGATGGGATCCATTCCATGCACTCCCCCTCCAATCGCACCGATTTTCATCTGTGTGAAAGACATGCCGACGAACGCGAAGAACCTTCACCGTGTCGAAAAAATGGAGCGGCCCCCAACCATTCTTCACGCCGTGTGTTACCACACACTGATCCTGAATGCCGCCATAACTCCCAAACCGATCAGTTCACCAGTCGGCTGGCAAGTTAGATCCGTCGGGTATACCCTACCGGTTTCCGACACTCAGTCTGCGTCAGGAGGGGAACCATCGAATGAATCGGCAGGTGACCAGCGAACCCCCATCCAGGGAATTTCTCGACGTATTCCGCCGCATCAAACGGCCCTTCATCGTCGCCCACGTCACGCCCGACGCCGACGCCATCGGCTCCGCGCTCGGTCTGGCCACGGCGCTGCGCGATCAGGGCATCGAGGCGGTCTGCGGAATTCCCGAAAACTGTGTCGCCAACAGGCTTCAGTTCATGCTCAGCTTGGCCCCGGATACACCACGGGAGCCCCACTGGACGCCCGATGGAACCTGGGATGCCGCCATCACCCTCGACACGGCCGGTCAGAAGCGGATCAACATCCAGCCGCCGATTGACCTTGCCGGGGAGATGCCCGTCTTCAACATCGATCACCACATCACCAACTCCGATTACGGCCGATACAATTGGGTCGATCCCCACGCGACAAGCACCTGCGAGCTCGTCGCCCGGCTCCTGGCGGCACTGGATTGGCCCCTCTCGCCGAATGTCGCCTCATTGCTCTATGCAGGCATCCATGGCGACACCGCCGGCTTCAGCCTCCCCCCCACCAGTGCCGATTCCCTCCACATCGCGGCCGAGTTGGTCCGCGCCGGGGCCGACGTCGCCCACATCGGCGAAAAACTCTGCCGCTCTCAGAATAAGCCCGACTTCGACCTGCTCGGCCGCGTCTACGACCACACCCGCGTCGCCGGGGATGGCCTGATCGCCTACAGCTATCTCGACCACGAGGATTTTCTGGCATCGGGTTGCCGCGCCGAGGACATCGACGACCAGGTCTCCATCCCCCTCGCCCTCAAGGGTATCCGGATCGCCATGCTCTTTACCGAAGGGGAAAAAGGTGTCGTGCGGATCAACCTCCGAGGCGAAGGCGGCGTCCGTGTCGTCGAACTCGCCCAACGCTTCGGGGGCGGCGGTCACGTCCACGCCGCCGGTGTCCGTGTCCGAAACAAACCCATCCAGGACGTGGTGCGCGAGGTCGTCAACGCGGCCAACGAACAACTCGCAATTCCACAGGAA
>CAYXGR010000001.1:0-2383 GCA_964464525.1 uncultured Planctomycetaceae bacterium | reverse complement strand
CGTGGTGCGCGAGGTCGTCAACGCGGCCAACGAACAACTCGCAATTCCACAGGAAACAACATCAGAGCCGCGCCCGTAAGGAAGCCGGGTGCACTCCCAAGGGGGTGGCACAGTCAAGACAAACCCAACCGCACAATACCCAACCTCCCCGTGATGGATCAAACACGCTGTTTCAACGGGCTTCCCAATCCGAAATCAATTCAACACCCGCCGATCGTGTCATGGACCCCGGCACTGGTCACCCGCTCGGCAACCGACGTCTCGCGCGATGGCGCGGGATGCGTGCACAAAATGTCTTCACACAAAGCCCGAAGCGGTTCGGCCAAACTCCATGCCTGCCATGGACAACCGCCCGGCGCGTGGGGCGCATCCCCGTCGGCGACCTCGCTAATCCCACCCAGGCCCGCCACGGAAAGATGCGGCACCAGACCGTCGAGAAAGGAACGGGCCCGATTGCGGACGGCAGTCTCGTCGCCATATGCCCGTAAATAGGCCGTGACGAACGGGCCGAGCAGCCACGGCCAGACCGTGCCCTGGTGATAGGCCCGATCGCGTTCGATCACATCCCCCTGATAACGACCGCAATAGTGAGGATCACCCGGCGAAAGGGTCCGCAGCCCCATGGGTGTCCACAGGTTTCCCTCGCACGCATCGACCACCGATCGCCGGTGCGATTCATCCAGAATGGGATGCGACAGGCTCAGGGCGAAGAGCTGGTTCGGGCGGAGGGCGTCATCCACACGGCCCTGTTCGCCTTCGACGTCGACAACATCAAAAAGACACCCGGCCGATTCGTTCCAGAATCGAGTATTGAAGCGCTCGCACGCCCGATCGGCGATCCTGGACCACCGCCGCGACCGCTCGTCGTCGCCGAAGCGCTGCGCGAAGTCGGCCCCGATCCGCAGGGCGTTGTACCACAGGGCGTTGATCTCCACCGGTTTGCCGATGCGCGGAGTAATCGCACAATCAGACACCCGGGCATCCATCCACGTCAGTGCGAAGCCCGGCTCCCCCGCGGCCAGCAGGCCGTCGTCGCAGAGCCGAATGCCGTGACGCGTTCCCCGTTCGTGGGCCTCGATCATCTCTGTCACGACGGACATCATCTTGTCGGCAATGAAATCCCAATCACCGGTATAGGCCAGGTAGCGATTCAGCACATGAATATACCACAGCGTAGCGTCGGCGGTGTCATAGACCGGCGCCTCGCCATAGTCGGGGAATCGGTTGGGGATCATCCCCTGATCCACGTGCCCGGCAAAGGCCAGGAACACCCGTCGCGCAGCCTCGAATCGGCCGGTCACCAGGCACAACCCCGGGAGCGAGATAAACGTATCTCGACCCCAGTCCCCAAACCAGGGGTAGCCGGCGATACAGGTTTCCAGGTCCGCCCCGCGATGGGCACAAAAATCGGTCGCCCCGCGAAGCAAAGGTGCCGGCAGCGGATCGTCGGAGTCTCCGATTCCGAATGAAGGTTCATCCCGCGACGCGGCGGCGGCGAAGGCGGAATCGGCCGTCTCCCAGCCGCGCTGCTGCGTCGAGGCCGCGAAGACCAGACCCGTCGGATCGCCACAATCCAGCGTCATGGCGATCACACCCGGCATGAACAGATCCTGCTCCGTGTCGTAGCCGCGCTCCTGTTCGACCGCGAGTTGGAATGAGTAATACCAATCCGGCCGCGGTCTGAATTCTCCATTGTGCGCCAGGCTCCACGCGGGCCGGCCGCCGGGCCAGTGGAACGACAGCATCGAGCCGACGGAATCCACATTGGGCGGGCCGATTTCCTGATAGTGCGAGAGATGATGAAAATGCCGACTCGTGCACAGCGGTCGAACCGTCAATACCACCTGCGGCGGCCCTTCGATCAGGCGATAGCGTACGAAGGTGGTGTCCTCGCCCTCGGCCATGCACAGGGTTTGTTCGATCAGGGCCTCGCCCGCCCGCCAGCGCCACGTCGGGAACGGACGGACGGCAAACGATTCGAGCAGCCGGTAGCCGTTGGGATGAACCGCCTCGTGATAGTCGTTGGTAGCCAGTTCATAGGTCAGGCCCGAGAGGGTGACCGTGACATCGAGCTTCGCCAGCAGGACAAAGCGTTCCACCGGCGGATGGACCGCAGCCACCAGCAGGCCGTGGTAGCGCCGCGTCAACATCTGATTGACGGTGCCCATGGCGAAGCCGCCCCGCCCGTTGGTCACCAGCCATTCGAGATGCCGCCCGGCGGATAGATCGCCGCAGCTACGCGTGTCGATAACAAAGGATTCGTGTGTCATGATGATATCCTTCGGCGCACCGGAAAGCGCCGCATCCTCGGGTGCCATGCTTACACGACCCGGCAGTATCGGGTCGGGTAAGCATGCCGATCACCCGGGTTGCAGCCAAGCTG